>NZ_JBHWZJ010000176.1:0-14690 GCF_042728415.1 Streptomyces sp. NPDC060198
TTCCGGGAAAGGGCGACCGGCCTGCACTGGACCGACAAGTCTACGACTCGTGCGGCGTTCTCGCGTGAACGGACTCCGGTGTTTCCCGACGGGAGGACGTCGGGAGAGCGGTGGAGGCGGTGAGGTGCGTCAGCGCGCGTTGAAGTACTTCGCCTCGGGGTGGTGGATGACGATCGCGTCCGTGGACTGCTCCGGGTGGAGCTGGAACTCCTCGGAGAGGTGGACGCCGATCCGCTCCGGCTGGAGCAGGTCGGCGATCTTGGCACGGTCCTCCAGGTCGGGGCAGGCGCCGTAGCCGAGGGAGAAGCGCGCGCCGCGGTACTTGAGCGCGAACATGTCCTCGACGTGGTCCGGGTCCTCGCCCGAGTAGCCGAGTTCGGAGCGGACCCGGGCGTGCCAGTACTCGGCGAGGGCCTCGGCGAGCTGGACGGAGAGGCCGTGCAGCTCCAGGTAGTCGCGGTACGCGTTGGCCTCGAAGAGCTTGGCGGTCTCGGCACCGATCCTGGAGCCCACGGTGACGACCTGGAGGCCGACGACGTCCTTCTCTCCGGACTCCTCGGGGCGGAAGAAGTCGGCGAGGCAGAGGCGGCGGCCCCGGCGCTGGCGGGGGAAGGTGAAGCGGGTGCGCTCGGAGCCGTCCTCGTTGAACAGGATCAGGTCGTCGCCCTTGGAGACGCAGGGGAAGTAGCCGTACACGACGGCGGCTTCCAGCAGGTTCTCGGTCTGGAGCTTGTCGAGCCAGCCGCGCAGGTGCGGGCGGCCCTCGGTCTCCACGAGCTCCTCGTAGGTCGGGCCGTCACCGGCGCGGGCCTGCTTGAGGCCCCACTGGCCCTTGAAGAGCGCGCCCTCGTCGAGCCAGGAGGCGTACTCCTTCAGCTGGATGCCCTTGACGACGCGGGTGCCCCAGAACGGCGGGGTGGGCACCGGGTTGTCGGTGGCGACGTCGGAGCGGACGCCGGTCTCCGGCTCGGTGACCTCCAGGACGGCGGTGTCGCGCTTGGGCACCCGGCGCTGCTTGAGCTCGGGGAGTACGGCCCCGGGGACACCGCGCTTGACTCCGATGAGGGCGTCCATCAGCCGCAGGCCCTCGAAGGCGTCGCGGGCGTAGCGGACCTCGCCCTCGTAGATCTCGTGCAGGTCCTGCTCGACGTAGGCCCGGGTGAGGGCGGCGCCGCCGAGGATCACAGGGAACCGGGCGGCCAGCTTGCGCTGGTTCAGCTCCTCCAGGTTCTCCTTCATGATCACGGTGGACTTGACCAGGAGGCCGGACATGCCGATGACGTCGGCCTTGTGCTCCTCGGCGGCTTCCAGGATCGCGGAGACCGGCTGCTTGATGCCGATGTTGACGACGTTGAAGCCGTTGTTGGAGAGGATGATGTCGACGAGGTTCTTGCCGATGTCGTGGACGTCGCCGCGGACGGTGGCCAGCACGATGGTGCCCTTGCCCTCCGCGTCGGACTTCTCCATGTGCGGTTCGAGGTGGGCGACCGCGGTCTTCATGACCTCGGCGGACTGGAGCACGAACGGCAGCTGCATCTGGCCGGATCCGAACAGTTCACCGACCACCTTCATGCCTTCGAGCAGGGTGTCGTTGACGATGTCGAGGGCCGGACGGGTCTTCAGCGACTCGTCGAGGTCGGCCTCCAGGCCGTTCTTCTCCCCGTCGATGATGCGGCGCTGGAGTCGCTCGTCGAGCGGCAGGGCGAGGAGTTCCTCCGCCTTGCCGGCCTTCATCGACTTCATGTTGACGCCCTCGAACAGCTCCATGAGCCGCTGCAACGGGTCGTAGCCCTCGGCGCGGCGGTCGTAGATCAGGTCGAGCGCGACCTTGACCTGCTCCTCCTCCAGGCGGGCGATCGGCAGGATCTTCGAGGCGTGCACGATGGCGGAGTCGAGTCCGGCCTTGACGCACTCGTCGAGGAAGACGGAGTTCAGTACGACCCGGGCGGCCGGGTTGAGGCCGAAGGAGATGTTGGAGAGGCCCAGCGTGGTCTGGACGTCGGGGTGCCGCTCCTTCAGCTCTCGGATGGCGCCGATGGTGGCGATGCCGTCCTTGCGGGACTCCTCCTGACCGGTGCAGATGGTGAAGGTCAGGGTGTCGATGAGGATGTCGGACTCGTGGATGCCCCAGTTGCCGGTGAGGTCCTCGATGAGCCGTTCGGCGATGGCGACCTTGTGCTCGACGGTGCGGGCTTGGCCCTCCTCGTCGATGGTGAGGGCGATCAGCGCGGCACCGTGCTCGGAGGCGAGCTTGGTGACCTTGGCGAAGCGCGACTCGGGACCGTCGCCGTCCTCGTAGTTGACCGAGTTCAGGACGGCGCGACCGCCGAGCTTCTCCAGACCGGCCCGCAGGACGGGCACCTCGGTGGAGTCCAGCACGATCGGCAGGGTGGAGGCGGTGGCGAAGCGGCCGGCCAGCTCCTCCATGTCGGCGACCCCGTCGCGGCCGACGTAGTCGACGCAGAGGTCGAGCATGTGCGCGCCCTCGCGGATCTGGTCGCGCGCCATCTCCACGCAGTCGTCCCAGCGGGCTTCCAGCATGGCGTCGCGGAACTTCTTGGACCCGTTGGCGTTCGTACGCTCGCCGATGGCGAGGTACGAGGTGTCCTGCCGGAACGGCACGGTCTGGTAGAGCGAGGCGGCGCCCGGCTCCGGGCGGGGGTCACGGACGGTGGGGACGGTGCCGCGTACGCGCTCGACGACCTGGCGCAGGTGCTCGGGGGTCGTACCGCAGCAGCCGCCGACCAGCGAGAGGCCGTACTCCCGGACGAAGGTCTCCTGGGCGTCGGCGAGGCCCTCGGGACCGAGCGGGAAGTGCGCGCCGTCCTTGGTGAGCACGGGCAGACCGGCGTTGGGCATGCAGAGCAGCGGGATGCGCGAGTGGCGGGTGAGATAGCGCAGGTGCTCGCTCATCTCCGCCGGTCCGGTGGAGCAGTTGAGGCCGATCATGTCGACGCCGAGCGGTTCCAGCGCGGTCAGCGCGGCGCCGATCTCCGAGCCGAGCAGCATGGTGCCGGTCGTCTCGAAGGCCAGCGAGACGACGAGCGGGAGATCGCTGCCCAGCGTCTCCATCGCCCGACGCGCGCCCAGGATGGCGGCCTTGGTCTGGAGGAGGTCCTGGGTGGTCTCGACGATGAGCGCGTCGGCGCCACCGGAGATCAGACCCTCGGCGTTCTGCTGGAAGCCCTCGCGGAGCTGGGTGTACGGGGCGTGGCCCAGGGTCGGCAGCTTGGTGCCGGGCCCCATGGAGCCGAGCACCCAGCGCTGCTGCCCGGTGGAGGCGGTGAACTCGTCGGCGACCTCGCGGGCGATGCGCGCGCCGGCCTCGGAGAGTTCGTGGATGCGCTCGGGAATGTCGTACTCGCCCAGAGCGGAGGAGTTCGCGCCGAACGTATTGGTTTCGACACAGTCCACGCCGACCGCGAAGTACTCCTCGTGCACGGAGCGCACGATGTCGGGGCGGGTGACGTTGAGGATCTCGTTGCAGCCTTCGAGGTCCTGGAAGTCTTCGAGCGTGGGGTCCTGGGCCTGGAGCATGGTGCCCATGGCTCCGTCGGCCACGACCACGCGGGTGGCGAGTGCTTCGCGGAGTGCGTCGGCCCTGCTCGGACTGACGGCGGAAGGGGTCGGCAACGAGGCCATGGATGATCTCCCAGGGATGCGACGGCTGTCGGCTTTGCGCTCTTCCGGCAGAAGGCGCACCCGGCCAGCGTAGCCCGCTACCGGTGACCCCTGTGCGGGCGTCCCACCGACCGGACTGCATGCTGTGGCGGAAAAGGTGCGGTGGGGAGACGACGTAACACCGCACCTCACCCCGCGCGGAGGTCGGCATCGGCCGATAGTGTTCAGCATTGTCGAACCGAGCGGACGAGTGGAGGAGTACGGCGCGATGGCCAAGAACATCCAGTCGCTGGAGCGAGCGGCGGCGATGCTGCGTCTGCTGGCGGGCGGCGAGCGCCGGCTCGGCCTCTCCGACATCGCCTCGTCCGTGGGGCTCGCCAAGGGGACGGCGCACGGCATCCTGCGCACCCTCCAGCTGGAGGGTTTCGTCGAGCAGGACCCGGCGTCCGGCCGCTACCAGCTGGGCGCGGAGCTGCTGCGCCTGGGCAACAGCTATCTGGACGTGCACGAGCTGCGCGCCCGCGCCCTCGTCTGGACCGACGACCTGGCCCGGTCGAGCGGCGAGAGCGTCCATCTCGGGGTGCTGCACCAGCACGGGGTCCTGATCGTGCACCACGTGTTCCGGCCGGACGACAGCCGCCAGGTGCTGGAGGTCGGCGCCATGCAGCCGCTGCACTCCACGGCGCTGGGCAAGGTACTGGCCGCGTTCGACCCGATGGCGCACAGCGAGGCGCTGGAGAGTGAGCGCCGCTCCTTCACCGCGCGCACGGTCACCGGGCAGGACGCGTTCGAGGAGACGCTCTCACTGACCAGGGCGCGCGGCTGGGCCGACGACGCGGAGGAGACCTGGGAGGGGGTGGCGGCCGTCGCGGCCCCCATCCACGACGGCCGCCGGATGCCGGTCGGCGCGGTGGCGGTGACGGGCGCGGTGGAGCGGCTGCGCCCCGAGGGCGAGCTGCGGCCCGAGCTGATCGCGGCGGTACGCGACTGCGCCCGGGCGGTCTCCCGCGACCTGGGAGCCGGCCGCTTCTGACCCCGCACGGCCGTCCGCCACACCCGAGAACCGGTGCTTCCACACCACCCGAGAACCGGTCGCTTCCACACCACCCGAGCCCGCCCGCGTCCCCCCGACCGGGCGGGCTCGCGCGTTCCGGCCGTCCGGCCCGCCCGCCTCCGGCGCGGGGCGCTCGGCACGCGCGTCCGCACGCCGGTCGCTCCGTGCCGGAGCGCGACACCGCCCCGAGTCGTATGCCACACCCCCTTGACGCCCGCCTCGACCGGGCGAAACACTGCCGTTCACCGGTCGGCATTGCCGAACGCTCAGCGGCCATAGGCGTTAGGGTGTGGCAATGCCGAGGGCCGGTCAAGCCCTTGCAGATGACGTGTTCCCCCGAGGAATGGGCGTCATCTGGGGCGTGTACCCCGGAGCGACCCGGTGGTGCGCATTCCCCTGGACGAAGGACAAAGGAGTCACGGTGTCCAGCTCCGACATCTTCATCGGCGAGACCATCGGTACCGCCGTACTCATCCTGCTGGGCGGTGGAGTCTGTGCCGCCGTCACGCTCAAACGCTCCAAGGCGAAGGACGCGGGCTGGGTCGCCATCACCTTCGGCTGGGGTTTCGCGGTGCTCACCGGCGCGTACCTGGCGGGCGGTGTGTCCGGTGCCCATCTGAACCCGGCCGTCACCATCGGGCTCGCCATCCAGGGCGGTACGCCGTGGAGCCAGGTGCCCCTCTACCTCGGATCGCAGCTGCTCGGTGCCGCCGTCGGAGCGGTCCTGGTGTGGGCCGTGTACTACGGACAGTTCCACGCCCACCTGACCGACCCGGAGATCACCGGCACCCCGAACCCCGCCGAAGGCATGGTCGACCAGACCTCCGCGCCCGCTGCGGGACCGGTGCTCGGGGTCTTCTGCACCAGCCCGGAGATCCGTAACGCCGTGCAGAACGTGGTCACCGAGGTGATCGCCACCGCCGTGCTGGTCCTGGCGATCCTGACCCAGGGCCTCAACGACGGCGGCAACGGGCTCGGCACGCTGGGCGCGCTCATCACCGCCCTGGTCGTGGTCGGGATCGGGCTCTCGCTCGGCGGCCCGACGGGGTACGCGATCAACCCGGTCCGCGACCTCGGCCCGCGTATCGTGCACGCACTGCTGCCGCTGCCGAACAAGGGTGGGTCGGACTGGGGCTACGCCTGGGTACCCGTCGTGGGACCGCTCGTGGGCGGCGCCCTCGCCGGCCTCCTCTACAACGTCGCCTTCGCCTGATGGGCGGGACCAGGACCCCAGGCGCCCGGCAGACGCCTCCACACACCACCACAGACCCCGGGGAGCACATCGTGAACGACGCACACACCGCCGGCCCGTTCATCGCGGCCATCGACCAGGGCACCACCTCCACCCGCTGCATCGTCTTCGACAAGGACGGCAGGATCGTCTCGGTCGAGCAGAAGGAGCACGAGCAGATCTTCCCCAAGCCCGGCTGGGTCGAGCACGACGCCACCGAGATCTGGGAGAACGTGCAGGAGGTGGTGGCCGGAGCCGTCGTCAAGGCGGGTGTCACGGCCGACGACGTGAAGGCCATCGGCATCACCAACCAGCGCGAGACCACGCTGATGTGGGACCGGCACACCGGCGAGCCCGTCCACAACGCCCTCGTCTGGCAGGACACCCGTACCGACGCGCTCTGCAAGGAACTCGGCCGAAACGTCGGCCAGGACCGCTTCCGGCGCGAGACCGGGCTGCCGCTCGCCTCCTACTTCGCCGGGCCCAAGATCCGCTGGCTGCTCGACAACGTCGAGGGGCTGCGCGAGCGTGCCGAGCGCGGGGACATCCTCTTCGGCACGATGGACTCCTGGGTTATCTGGAACCTCACCGGCGGCACCGACGGCGGCGTCCACGTCACCGACGTCACCAACGCCTCGCGCACCCTGCTGATGAACCTGCACGACCTGAAGTGGGACGAGCGCATCCTGCGGTCCATGGACATCCCGGCCGCCGTGCTGCCGGAGATCCGCTCCTCCTCCGAGGTCTACGGCCTCGCCGCCGACGGGGTGCTCGCCGGGGTACCGGTGGCCTCCGCGCTGGGCGACCAGCAGGCGGCGCTGTTCGGCCAGACGTGTTTCTCGGAAGGTGAGGCCAAGTCCACGTACGGCACCGGCACCTTCATGCTCATCAACACCGGCTCCACCCCGGTCAACTCCTACAACGGGCTGCTGACCACCGTGGGCTACCGGATCGGCGACCAGCCGGCGGTGTACGCGCTGGAGGGGTCGATCGCGGTCACCGGTTCGCTGGTGCAGTGGATGCGCGACCAGATGGGACTCATCAACTCGGCCGCCGAGATCGAGACCCTGGCCTCCTCGGTGGACGACAACGGCGGCGCCTACTTCGTCCCCGCCTTCTCCGGCCTGTTCGCCCCGTACTGGCGGCCCGACGCCCGTGGCATCATCGCCGGGCTCACGCGGTACGTCACCAAGGCGCACATCGCACGGGCCGTGCTCGAAGCGACCGCCTGGCAGACCCGCGAGATCAGCGACGCCATGACGAAGGACTCCGGCGTCGAGCTGACCGCGCTCAAGGTCGACGGCGGCATGACCTCCAACAACCTGCTGATGCAGATGCTCTCGGACTGCCTGGACGCGCCCGTGGTGCGCCCGATGGTCGCCGAGACCACCTGTCTGGGCGCCGCCTACGCCGCCGGCCTCGCCGTCGGCTTCTGGCCGGACACCGACGCGCTGCGCGCCAACTGGCGCCGGGCCGCCGAGTGGACACCCCGCATGGACGCGGCCACCCGTGACCGCGAGTACAAGAGCTGGCTCAAAGCGGTGCAGCGCTCCATGGGCTGGCTCGACGACACCGAGGAGTAAGCAGACATGACCATCCCGCAGAGCGTCCCCGCCCCCGGGACGCGCCCGGCCTCCGGCTCCCTCCCGAGCCGCGCCGAGACCAGGGAGCGGCTCTCCCGCACGACGTACGACCTCCTGGTGATCGGCGGCGGCATCCTGGGCATCTCCACCGCCTGGCATGCCGCGCAGTCCGGGCTGCGGGTGGCCCTGGTGGACGCCGGCGACTTCGCCGGCGCCACCTCCTCCGCTTCCTCGAAGCTGCTCCACGGAGGGCTGCGCTACCTCCAGACCGGAGCGGTGAAGCTGGTGGCGGAGAACCACTTCGAGCGGCGGGCCGTCTCCCGCCAGGTCGCCCCGCACCTCGCCAACCCGCTCACCTTCTACCTGCCGGTCTACAAGGGCGGCCCGCACGGGGCGGCCAAGCTCGGCGCGGGCGTCTTCGCCTACTCGGCGCTGTCCGCGTTCGGCGACGGCGTCGGCCATGTGATCAGCCCGCAGCGGGCCCGCCGGGAGGTGCCCGAACTGCGTACGGACGGGCTGAAGGCGGTCGCGGTCTACGGCGACGACCAGATGAACGACGCGCGGATGGCCCTGATGACCGTGCGCGCGGCGGTCGCGGCCGGCGCCGACGTGCTCAACCACGCGGCGGTGAGCGGACTCCGGTTCACCCGGGGCCGGGTCACCGGTGCGGAGCTGGCCGACCGGGTGGACGGTACGGAGTTCGGGGTCGACGCCCGCCTGGTGCTCAACGCCACCGGGCCGTGGGTGGACCGGCTGCGGCGGATGGAGGACCCGGGCGCCGCCCCCTCCGTACGCCTGTCGAAGGGCGCGCACCTGGTGCTGCGGCGCACCGCCCCCTGGCGGGCGGCGCTGGCCACGCCGATCGACAAGTACCGGATCACCTTCGCCCTGCCGTGGGAGGACATGCTGCTGCTGGGCACCACGGACGAGGTGTACGAGGGAGAGCCCGAGGACCTGGCGGTGACGGAGAAGGACACCGCGCAGATCCTGGACGAGGCGGCCTTCTCGGTCCGGGACCAGCAGCTGTCGCGCGATCTGATCACCTACTCCTTCGCCGGACTGCGGGTGCTCCCGGGCGGTCCCGGCGACACCTCGAAGGCCAAGCGCGAGACGGTCGTGACGGAGGGGCGCGGCGGGATGCTGTCGGTGGCGGGCGGCAAGTGGACGACGTTCCGTCACATCGGCCGCACCGTGATGAACACGCTGGCCGCGCTGCCGGGCCGCCCGCTGACCGACGCCATGGAGCCGATGGACCGGCTGCCGAAGCGGCTGGCGCTGCCCGGGATCGCCAGTCCCGACGCGGTGACGCACCGTCTGCTGGCGGACGGCGCCGGCTCGGGCCCCCGGCTGGCGGCGGACACCGCCCGCCATCTGGCCACCCACTACGGTTCGCTCGCCTTCGGGATCACCCGGCTCGCGGAGGAGGACCCGGCGCTCGCCCGCCGCATCCACCCCGACGCTCCGGAGATATGGGCGCAGGTGGCGTACGCGCGGGACCACGAGTGGGCCGAGACCGCCGACGACGTGCTGCGCAGGCGGACGACGCTGACGATCCGGGGGCTCGCCACCGACGAGGTGCGGGCCGGCGTCGAGTCGATGCTGGCGGACCGCCGCTGAAGGACGGGGCGGGGCCGGGGAGGGGTGACCCCGCGGCCCCGCCATACCGCCGCCACACCGCCGCAACGGAACGCGAGAACAGTGGAGGGCATGAAATTCTCCGTGCTCTCCCTGATCGGGCATGCCCCGCACCCGCTGACCGGCGAACTCCTCTCCCCCGCCGACCGCTTCGCCGAAGTGATCGCGACCGCCTCGGACGCCGAGCGGCTCGGCTTCGACGCGTACGCCGTCGGTGAACGGCACGCGGGTGCCTTCCTCTCGTCGAGCCCGACCGTGGTGCTCGGTGCGGTGGCCGCGCGGACGACCTCCGTCCGGCTGCTCACCGGCGTCACGGTGGTCGCGATCCTCGACCCGGTCCGGGTCGCCGAGGACTACGCCACCCTCGACCAGATAGCGCGGGGACGGCTCGAACTGGTCATCGGGAAGGGCGCCGAGGCCGGCCACTTCGCGCTCTTCGGGCTCGACGAGGACCGGCAGTGGGACCTCCAGCAGGAGAAGTACGAGCTGCTGCGCCGGCTGTGGACCGAGGAGGGGGTGGACTGGGAGGGGGAGTTCCGCCCGCCGCTGAAGAACACCACCACCGTGCCACGCCCGTACGACGGCGCTCCGCGCGTCTGGCACGGCTCGGCGACCAGCCTGCACTCCACCGAGCTGGCCGCCAAGCACGGCGATCCCCTCTTCACCGCCAACGCCATCCAGCCGAAGGCGGCGTACGCGCGGCTGATCGCGCACTACCGCGAGCGGTTCGAGGCGTACGGGCACGACCCGGCGGACGCCCGGGTGGCGGCCGGATCCGGGGGGCTGCTGATCGCGGACAGCTCGCAGCAGGCGGTGGAGCGGTACAAGGAGCTGTACGAGGCGCGGGTACGCCAGTCCTTCAAGCCGCACCTGGCGGGGAAGGCCGGGTACAACACCCCGTTCCGGACGATCGAGGACGCCATCGCGGGCGGCCCGCAGCTGATCGGCAGTCCTCAGCAGATCATCGACAAGATCCTCGGCTATTACGAGGAGTACCACCACGACCTCCAGTCGATCACCGTGGACGGCCTGGGGCTGAGCCGTCCCGAGCAGTTGGAGACTTTGCAGCGGTTCGCCGAGGAGATCGCTCCGGTGGTCCGCCGGGAGGCCCCGACGGATCTGTGGGAGTGATCCCGGCTCCGGGCGGCGGAGGCGGGCGGAGCGGACCCGCATAATGGGATGAGACATCCGATGTCTGATTCCCATGCGCACCCTGGAGGACCGTCATGGCTGTCACCGACGAGGCGATCGAAAAGATCAAGGGCATGATCGTCTCGGGTGCGCTCCGCCCCGGCGACCGGCTGCCGAAGGAGAGCGAACTCGCAGCGGACCTCGGGCTGTCCCGCAACTCCCTGCGCGAGGCGGTGCGGGCGCTGTCGCTGATCCGGATCCTCGACGTGCGGCAGGGCGACGGCACCTACGTCACCAGCCTGGACCCCCAACTCCTGCTGGAGGCACTGAGTTTCGTGGTGGACTTCCACCGGGACGACACGGTGCTGGAGTTCCTCGCGGTCCGCCGCATCCTGGAGCCTGCGGCGACCGCCATGGCCGCCTCCCGGATCGGGGAAGCCGAGCTGGACGCGCTCGCCGCGCAGCTCGACGCGCTGGGCAGTACGCCCTCGGTGGAGGAACTGGTCGCCGCCGACCTGGACTTCCACCGGGGCATCGTCCAGGCGTCGGGCAACACCGTGCTCTGCTCACTGCTGGACGGCCTGTCGGGGCCGACCACCCGCGCGCGGGTCTGGCGCGGCCTGACCCAGGAGGACGCGCTCAGCCGCACCCTCCAGGAGCACCGCGCCATCCTGGCCGCCTTGCGCGACCGGGACCCGGAGGCGGCGCGGGCCTGGGCGACGGTGCACGTGGCGAGCGTGGAGCAGTGGCTGCGTTCGACCCTCTGAGACGCGCGCCCCTCCGGCCGGTACGCACGCGGACGGCCTCCCGGAACGCGAGCGCCCCTCCGGGAAGGCGCTCGGCCTTCCCGGAGGGGCGGGACGCCGGCCGCCGGTCCGTCGACGGTGACGGATCCCCGCGGCCGGCGGGTACTCAGTCCGACGCGGGGCGCAGTCGGAGGCCCTGCATCCCGCCGTCGACGGCAAGAGCGGTGCCGGTGACGGAGGCGGCGGCGGGGCTCGCCAGGTAGACGATCGCGGCGGCCACCTCGTCGGCCGAGACCAGTCGGCCGAGCGGCTGACGGGCGTTGAGCGCGGTCCGTTCGGCCTCGGGGTCCCCGGCCTGGCCGAGCAGCCGTCCGATCCACGGAGTGTCCGCGGTACCGGGGTTGACGCAGTTGACGCGGACCCCTTCGCGAACGTGGTCGGCGGCCATGGCGAGGGTGAGGGAGAGCACCGCGCCCTTGCTCGCGCTGTAGAGGGCCCGCTGCGGCAGTCCGGCGGTGGCCGCGATGGAGCAGGTCTGGGTGATGGAGACCGCGCCGGGCCGCTCCAGGGCGGCGGTCCGCAGGTGCGGCAGGGCGTGCCGGGCGGTACGGACCATGCCGAGGACGTTGATGTCCAGCACCCGCGTCCACTCGTCGTCGGCGTTGTCCTCGACGGTGCCGATGGAGCCGATGCCGGCGTTGGAGACGAGGGTGTGCAGCCCGCCGAACTCGGCTGCGGCGCGGTCGACGGCCGCACGGACCTGCGCGTCGTCGGTCACGTCCGCCCTGACGGCGAACGTCCCCTCGGGGGCGCCGGCGGTGTCCCGGTCGAGCACGGCGACCCGGGCGCCGCGTTCCAGCAGCAGCGTGGCGACGGCGGCGCCGATGCCGGAGGCGCCTCCGGTCACCAGGGCGGACAACCCGTCGAAATCCTTCGTTCCGGTCATCGGTGGGCCTCCTGGAGGGCGGGGAGGGCCGCCCAGACGGGGCCCTCCGGGTAGCGGTGTGCGGCGATCGACGCGGGCAGCATCCGGGCCGAGAACCCGGGTCCGCGCGGGGTGACGTACCGTCCGCCGGTCACGACGGCGGGCTCGGTGAAGTGCTCGTGGAGGTGGTCGACGTACTCGATGACCCGGTCCTCCCACGTGCCGGAGACGGCGACGAAGTCGAACATGGAGAGGTGCTGGACCAGTTCGCAGAGCCCGACTCCGCCGGCGTGCGGGCAGACGGGGACCTGGAACTTCGCCGCGAGCAGCAGGATCGCGAGGTTCTCGTTGACGCCGGCGACCCGGGCCGCGTCGATCTGCACGAAGTCCACGGCCCCGGCCTGGAGCAGCTGCTTGAACACGACCCGGTTCGCGCCGTGTTCGCCAGTGGCGACCTTGACCGGCTGACCGGCCCGGATGGCTGCGTGCGCGAGGATGTCGTCGGGGCTGGTGGGCTCCTCGATCCAGTGCGGGTCGTAGGGGGCGAGGGCGCTCATCCACTCCACGGCCTCGGCCACGTCCCAGCGCTGGTTGGCGTCCACGGCGATCCGGACGTCGGGGCCGACCGCCTCACGGGCGATCCTCAGGCGGCGGACGTCGTCGTCGCGGTCGCCGCCGACCTTCAGCTTGATCTGGGTGAAGCCGTCGGCGACGGCTTCCTTCGCGAGGCGGACGAGCTTGTCGTCGTCGTACCCGAGCCAGCCGGGCGAGGTGGTGTACGCGGGGTACCCCTGGGCCAGCAGCCGCTCGGTCCGCTCGGCGCGGCCCGGCTCGGCGGCGCGCAGGATGGCCAGCGCGTCCTCGGGGGTGAGGGCGTCGGTGAGGTAGCGGAAGTCCACCAGGGAGACGAGCTCCTCGGGGGTCATCGTCGCGAGGAACTGCCAGACGGGCAGTCCGGCCGCCTTCGCCGCGAGGTCCCAGGCGGCGTTGACGACGGCCCCGGCCGCCATGTGGGCGACCCCCTTCTCCGGGCCGAGCCAGCGCAGTTGCGAGTCGTGCGTCAGCTCGCGGTACAGGTCCCCCAGGTCCGCCGCGGTGCGCGGGAGGGGCCGGCCGAGCAGATACGGCTTCAGGGCCTCGATGGCGACGGCCATGACGTCGTTGCCCCGGCCGATGGTGAAGCAGAACCCGTGTCCTTCGAGGAGACCGCCGCCCTCGCCGCCCGGGGCGTCGGTGCGGAGCACCACGTAGGCGGCGGAGTAGTCGGGGTCGGGGTTCATCGCGTCCGAGCCGTCCAGCTCCAGGGACGTCGGGAAGCGGATGTCGTGGACCTCGACGTCCGTGACGGTCTGACTCATGCGCGGCCCCCCAGGGGAATAACATCGGATCTCTACAGCGAACATCCGATGTATAGCGTCATACGAGCCCCTTCGTCCAGCGCGGGGCTAAATCCGGGGGCGCACAGCTCGGATGAATCCGGAGCCAGATGCCCCGATTCGATCGGTGCCGCACCTCGGCGGACGAGGTTCACCCGCCCGTGCAAAGGGGCTTCGGATGGGAATGCTCCAACCCGTAAGGTTGGTGCGTACGTACACGCAAGGGAACTTCGGAAGGAGGCCTGGGTGATCGAGCTCGAGGGTGTACCCGAGCTGATCGACCCGGTCATGGTGGCCGCGTTCGAGGGCTGGAACGACGCCGGTGACGCCGCCTCCACCGCGGTCGGACATCTGGACCGGGAATGGAAGGGCGAGGTCTTCGCGGCACTGGACGCCGAGGACTACTACGACTTCCAGGTCAATCGCCCCACCGTGTGGCTGGACGGCGGTGTCCGCAAGATCACATGGCCGACGACACGTCTGTCGGTGGTCCGCATCGGTGGTGACAAGCCCCGTGATCTGGTGCTGGTCCGCGGCATCGAACCGTCCATGCGCTGGCGCTCGTTCTGCAACGAGCTGCTGGGCTTCGCCCACGAACTGGGTGTCGAGATGGTGGTCATCCTCGGCGCGCTGCTCGGCGACACCCCGCACACCCGGCCGGTACCGGTCAGCGGGGTCACCTCCGATCCGGACCTGGCCGCGACCATGGACCTGGAGGAGACCCGGTACGAGGGCCCGACCGGCATCGTGGGCATCCTCCAGGAGGCGTGCACCCACGCGGGCGTTCCGGCGGTGAGCCTGTGGGCCGCCGTGCCGCACTACGTCTCGCAGCCGCCCAATCCGAAGGCGACGCTGGCTCTGCTGAACCGGCTGGAGGACCTGCTCGGACTCCGCATCCCGCTGGGCGAGCTGCCCGAGGACGCGCGCGCCTGGCAGATCGGGGTGGACCAGCTGGCCGCCGAGGACAGCGAGGTCGCCGAGTACGTCCAGACGCTGGAGGAGGCGCGCGACACCGCCGAGCTGCCGGAGGCTTCCGGAGAGGCCATCGCGCGCGAGTTCGAGCGCTATCTGCGGCGGCGCGACCCCGGCCCGGGGCCGGGCCAGGCTCCCGGCGGGCACGCCACGGAAAGCGGGGACGTGCCGTATCTGCGGGACCCGGCGAGCGGCCGCACCCGCCCGCCCAAGCCCCAGCGCCCCGCGGACCCGCCTCCGGCCGGGGATCGGACCGAGGGCAGGAAGCCGTCGGACGACGACGGTCCGGACCCGGGCCCGGACTCCGGTACCGACTCCGGCTCCGGCTCCCCCGACGGGGACAAGCCGGACGACTGACGCCGGCCGGTCGCGAGGCCCGCACACGACGGCCCCGGTCCTCTCCTGGAAAGGAGGAC
>NZ_JBHWZJ010000177.1:0-14671 GCF_042728415.1 Streptomyces sp. NPDC060198
CCCCGGTCCCGCCGTTCCCACGGCGGGGCCGGGGCGGAGTCACGTCCGCCGCCTACCGCCTGCTGCCCCTGTCAGCGGAGCCAGGGCAGATCCGCGTCGGCGCAGTCCGGCTGCAGCCCCGCCGCCAGGGTCCGCATGATCTCCCCGAGCCGGGACACCTGCTCGGGCGTGAGCCGGTCGAACATCGCCTGGCGGACGGCGGCGACATGGCCGGGCGCCGAGCGCCGCAGCATCGCGTGTCCCTCCTCGGTGAGGACCGCGTTCTGGCCGCGCTTGTCGGTCGGACAGTCCTCCCGGCGTACCCAGCCGTTCTTCTCCAGCCGGGCGATGGCGTGCGAGAGCCGGGAGCGGGTGATCTTGGCGTCCTTGGCCAGCTCGGTCATCCTCAGCTGCCCACCGGGCGACTGGGAGAGCTGGACGAGCAGCCCGTAATAGACGTGCGGCATCCCCGCGTCCCGCTGCAACTGGCGGTCGAGGTGGTCCTCCAGCAGCGTGGTCGTCTGGAGGTAGGCACGCCAGACGCTCTGCTCGTCGTCGGTGAGCCACCGTGTGCCGGTCGTGGGTGCCGTGGTCATGGGCCCACTGTACGACCTTTCCTTGAAAGTTGAACTAGATGGGGTTAGGCTCACCCTGGAACTTGAAGATTCAAGAAGCTGTCGCACGGGAGGTTCTCCGGGAGCCGGACAGGGTCCGCCGGAGGAGAATCGTCACCAGCCGCAGCGGATGGGGAGCGTCATGACCGGCACCACCGAGCGCATGCCCGCGCTCTACCTCTCCCACGGGGCCCCGCCGCTCGCCGACGACCCGGTGTGGACGGGCGAGCTGGCCGCCTGGTCCGCCGGGCTGCCGCGCCCGCGCGCGATCCTGATGGTCTCCGCCCACTGGGAGGAGGCCCCCCTCGCGATCGGCGCCACCACGACGGTGCCGCTCGTCCACGACTTCTGGGGCTTCCCCGAGCACTACTACCGGGTGCGGTACGCCGCCCCGGGCGCCCCGGAGCTGGCCGAGGACGTCCGCAAGCTGCTGCGCGCCGCCGGTACGCCGGTCCAGGACATCCCGGACCGCGGCCTCGACCACGGCGCGTACGTCCCGCTGGTGGAGATGTTCCCCGACGCCGGCATCCCGGTCCTCCAGATCTCCATGCCCACCCTCGACCCGCGCAAGCTGATGGACATCGGCCGCAAGCTCGCCCCGCTGCGGGACGAGGGCGTACTGATCGTCGGCAGCGGCTTCTTCACCCACAACCTCGCCGCGCTCCGTCACGTCGGGGGCGGCACCCCGGGCTGGTCGGCGGAGTTCGACGACTGGGGGAACCGGGCCCTTCAGGCGCAGGACGTCGACGCGCTGCTCGACTTCGAGCACAAGTCCCCGGCCGGCCGCCTCGCCCATCCCCGTACCGAACACTTCGCGCCACTCTTCGTGACGCTTGGCGCCTCCGAGGGTGAGCTCGACCGGGGCCGCAGTGTGATCGACGGCTTCTGGATGGGGCTTGCCAAGCGTTCGGTCCAGTTCGGCTGAGCCCGCGGTGACTCGGTTCAGAGCGGCTTCTCGAACCAGCTCACGTCCCAGTACCGCCCGAACTTCCGCCCCACCTCGGTGTACGTGCCGAGCGGGCGGAAGCCGAAGGCCGCGTGCAGACGCCCGGAAGGCTCGTTCGGCTGCGTAATGCCCGCGTACGCGCGGTGCAGGTCCTCGCCGGCCAGCGCCTCGAAGAGCGCCGTGTAGAGCAGCGTCCCGATGCCCCGGCCCGTCGCGTCCGGCGTGCAGTAGACGCTGACCTCCACCGAGGTCCCGTACGCCGCCTTGGGGCGGAACGTGCTGCTGGTGGCGTACCCCAGCACCCCGCCGCCGCCGTCCGCGGCCGTGCGGGTGTCCTCGGCCACGAGCAGGCGGTGCGGGCCGTGGTCCGGGTGGGCGCGCAGCCAGGGCAGGCGCTCCTCGGGAGTGAACGGGGTCACGTCGAAGGTGAGCGCGGTCTCACGGACGTAGTGGTTGTACAGGTCCGTGAGGGCCTCCAGATCACCCTCCGTACCAGGCCTGACCTGCGTGTCCGTGGGTATGTGGAACATCTGTCCTCCTGTCGGCGGCCGACAGGGTACTGCATGATCGCGAAACTGAAGCCGGTGCTGGGGAATTCTGTCCGGATTCCAGTCGTTGTTTCCATCGGATGCAGGGCACCCGAAAGGGTGTCGCGACCTACTCAGCAAGGGAGCACGCATGGCAACCCGTGCCGTCGCCCGTCGTTCGTCACCCACCGGTGGGACCGAACGGGCCCGCAGTGTTCGCGGTGGAAGCGGAGAGATCGCCGACCGCGACCTGGTCGGCATGTACCTCGACGAGATCGCGCGAACGCCCCTGCTCGACGCCGCCAAGGAGGTCGAGCTGTCGCAGGCCATCGAGGCGGGTGTCTACGCCCGCAAGATCCTCGACGGTGAGGTCGAGAGCGACGCCGGTGGGGCGAAGCCCGAGGAGCTGGAAGCGCTGTTCGACGAGAGCGAGCGCGCCAAGGACGTCTTCATCCGCTCCAACCTCCGTCTCGTCGTCGCCGTGGCCCGCCGCTACCCGCGCGCGGGTCTGCCGCTGCTCGACCTGATCCAGGAGGGGAACGCCGGCCTGGTGCGCGCGGTCGAGAAGTTCGACTACGCCAAGGGCTTCAAGTTCTCCACGTACGCCACCTGGTGGATCCGCCAGGCCATCACCCGCTCGATAGCGGACCAGTCCCGCACGATCCGCCTCCCCGTCCACCTGGTGGAAGAGCTGGGCCGCATCCGCAGGGTCCAGCGCGAGTTCAACCGTGAGCACGGACGCGACCCGGAGCATGCGGAGATCGCCGCGGAGCTGGACTCCAACACCGAGCGGGTCAGTAACGTCCTGGACTGGGCCCGCGACCCGGTCAGCCTCAACATGCCGGTCGACGACAACGGCGACACGCAGTTCGGCGACCTGCTGGAGGACACCTCCGCGGTCTCGCCCGAGCAGTCCGTGATGTCGCTGCTGCGCAGCGAGGAGCTGGAGGAGCTGATCGGCAAGCTCGACAACCGCACCGCCTCCATCATCCGGATGCGTTACGGAATCGAGGACGGCCGTGAGCGGACGCTGACCGAAGTGGGCAAGGAACACGGTCTGACGCGTGAGCGGATCCGCCAGATCGAGAAGCACGCGTTGGTCGAATTGAAGCGAATGGCGCGCGACACGGGCTTTGACGCTGCGGCGTGAGCCAATAACCCGTAATCTCCCCATCAAGCCGGTTCGCACCGGCCCGACGACCGGTCTTCGCACCGGTCCCATGAACCGAGTCCCGGCGCCCACCCCCCCCGGCGTCGGGGCTCGCTCATGTCCGGTGCAGGGCAGGGCAGGGCGGTGCGGGGCCGGGTCCGGTTCTCCGGGCCCTTGCGGCAGGCGCGCCCGGCCGGAGGCGCGGCCGCAGGAGGACGCGCCCTGCCGGAGGACGCGCCCGGCCGGCTCAGCAGATTCGGGTGCGGTGTTCCATCGCGTCGCGGGCCGTCTGCTCCTCGGTGTAGACCTCGCACATGTGGCGACCGTCCTCGGTCGCCGTGTGCTCGACCTCCCAGAGGCTGGTCTCGCTGCCGTCGAGCAGCAGGAACGCGTGTTCGTAGAGCGTGAACCCGGCGTCGTGGCCGCCCACCCGGAACTGACGGCCGAAGATCTGGGTGATGTGGTGGGCGAAGGCGGAGCGCAGCAGCCGGGCCGTGGACCCGCCCGGGCGGTCCGGGTTCTCCGCGCGGCGCAGCACCCGGCGTGCGTGGTCGGCGCTGTTGTCGGGGGCGTACGTCCGGGGCGACGGCCCCGAGGGGGCGGCCATCAGCGCGTTCAGGGCGTCCAGGTCGACGGTCGGCGCGTCCTCGGTGAATGCCGGGGCGTCCGCGAACACGCCGGTGACCCGGGCGGCGGCGACGTGGGCGTCCGCCTCGTCGTCGTACAGCTCGTGCTCCCGGGCGGTGGGTGCGTCCCGGCCGCCGCCGTGCACCAGCTCCCAGAGGCTGAGCGCGCTGCCGTCGGGGAGCAGGTAGGTGTGGCGGTACGTCTCGCGGTGCAGCTCCGCGCTGTGGTGCGAGGAGTGCAGGGTGCTGCTGTGCGCGAGTGCCGTGCCGAGCCGTTCGACCGTGCTGTCGGGCAGGTCGAAGGAGTTGAGGGCCCGTCGCAGGAGTCGGTCGAGGTGCTGCTCGGTTGTCTCGTACGGATCGCTCAAGGTGCTGTCTCCAGGCCGTTGCCGCATGTGACGTGGTGCGTGCTTAACGTAGTCCCTGGCTCCGACATCGTCGCCGGGGTTGGAAAAAACGTGGGACGGCGACGGAAAGTTCCCGTCATCCCCGAATGCGCGGCCGAACTCCCCGCCGGCTGCGGTGAGTCGGCGTCCGGTCCGACGTCGACCCGATTCGTGAAGACTTTCACAAGCGCGCGGGGGATCGAGGCGCTCCGTGAACGCGAGGCGAGGGCGCAGTCGTGCGACCGCGGCATCAGGCTTCCCGGGTGCGCGCCACCGACGCGGCGCTCCGGGGCGTCGACCGGGGGGGCCCTTCGCCCCGCACGACACCGGGAAGCTCTTCACTCTGCACGACGCCGGGAAGCCCTTCACCCCGCACGGCACCCCTCGCCCACCCCGGAGCGGGTCGGTTCCGCCCGTGCCGTCTTCGCCTCCCACTTCGCCTCCCACGGCCCGCGTCCGGTCCGAGCCGCCGTGCAGGGGCCCGCCATGCAGGGGATGCGCTCACCCCGTCGAGGCCTAAAACAGGGTAAAAGTACCCATAGGTACCTACGGTGGTCGAGTGACCGAGCCACCAGAAGCCTCCGCCGTACCACCCACGCCCGGTGATCCGACCTCCTCGTCCGGCGTCTCGGCGCGGGTGACCACCGAGGAACCGGCCCCGTCCGGTCCGGGCGGAGCCCTCCGCAAGGCGGCAGCCGCCCTGCCCGGGTCCGTCAATGCGCGGGCGACCATGGTCGGCGCGGCCGTCTCGGCCCTGCTGATCCTCGCGATCGTCCTCGGCAGCCGACTGCTGGTGAACTTCGACTCGGCCCTGCTCCCCTACGCCGTCGCCGGCGTCTTCCTGGCCTTCGGTGTCGCCTACCGCTACACGGTCTGGATCTCCGCCCCCGGCGCCGCGCGACTCTTCAAGCAGGGCTGGCGCAGCCTCTTCTCCGCGGAGAACTTCCGTCAGGCCCCCACCGCCCTGCCGAAGATGATCGCCACCTACCTCGGGTTCCAGAAGTTCCTCGGCGCCCGGTCGCACGCCCGCTGGGCCGCCCACCAACTGATCTTCTGGGGCTGCATCCTGGCCGCCCTCATCACCTTCCCGCTGACCTGGGGCTGGTTCACCTTCACGTCGGGGTCCGGTTCAGGCCCCGGGTACGAGATGCGGATCTGGGGCTTCAAGATCCTCGGCTTCGACTCGCTCAGCTTCATCGGCTGGGTGATGTTCCACGGACTCGACCTCGCGGCCGTCCTCGTCATCCCCGGTGCCTCGTACTTCCTCTGGCGCCGTATGAAGGACCGCGGCGCCAGTACCGGACAGCGCTTCGGCTACGACCTGATCCCGCTGATCGCGCTGATCGTCATCTCCGTCACCGGACTGCTGCTCACCTTCTCGTCGATCTTCCTGCACGGCGGAGGCTACGAGTTCCTCGCCGTCCTCCACATGGTCGCCGTGGTCTTCACCCTCATCTACATCCCGTTCGGGAAGTTCTTCCACATCGTCCAGCGCCCGGCCGCCGTCGGCATGCAGCTGTTCAAGTACACCGCCCGCGAGGGGGACGAGGTCTTCGCCTGCCGGCGCTGCGGACAGGACATCGACACCGAGCCCTACGTCGAGAACCTGCGCGGCACCATGCGCGACCTGCGGCTCGACTTCGACGAGTGGGCCGAGTACTGCCCGCGCTGCAAACGGGTGCTGCGCGGCAGCGCCTACCTCACCCATGTGAAGAAGGGCTTCAAGTGACCGCGGACCCGCGAGCCGCCGACCACGGCGCGGCCGTTCCTCCCGACCCGTCGGGCCGCCGTGCCGCCGTGCCCCTCGACCCCTCCCTCGCCCCTCCCGGTACCCGCGCGTTCCGCGACGCCGGAGGCATCCCCGCCGACCAGTGGCACGCCGACCAGGACGGCGAAACCCTCGTCCCCACCCACTGCTGCTTCTGCGGCGTCCAGTGCGGGATGTATCTGCGGGTCGACAAGGGCGGCAAGGTCTTCGGCGTCGAGCCCCGCAACCACGACATCAACCGCATGCGGCTCTGCCCCAAGGGCATCAACGCCTACCAGCAGGTCAACCACCCCGACCGGCTCACCGCCCCGCTGATGCGCCGCTCCCGCGACGAGGAGTTCGCCGAGGTCTCCTGGGACGAGGCGCTCGACTTCACCGTCTCCGAGATCCGCCGCATCCAGGAGATGTACGGGAAGGACGCGTTCGGCCTCCTCGGCGGCGCCAGCCTCTTCTCCGAGAAGACCTACCTGGTCGGCAAGTTCGCCCGGGTCGCGCTCAAGACCAAGCACGTCGACTACAACGGCCGCCTCTGCATGGTCAGCGCCGCCGGGGCCAACAAACTCGCCTTCGGCATCGACCGCGCGGGGAACCCCTTCTCCGACATCCTGCTCACCGACTGCCTGCTCATCGCCGGCTCCAACGTCGGCGAGTGCTTCCCCGTGCTGACCCAGTACGTCTGGGGTGCCCGGGACCGGGGCGCCAGTCTCATCGTCGTCGACCCGCGCGAGACCGCCGTCGCCCGCACCGCCGACATCCACGTGGCGCTCAAGCCCGGCACGGACTCGGCGTTCTTCAACTCCGTGCTCAGCGTGATCGTGGAGGAGGGGCTCACCGACGAGGCCTACCTCGCCGCGCACACCACCGGCTGGGAGGAGGTGAAGGCCAAGGCGCTGGAGTACCCGCCGTCCCGGGCGGCCGGAATCTGCGGTGTCCCCGCCGAGCAGATCACCCAGGTCGCCCGGACCTTCGCCCGCGCACCCAAGGCCATGGCATGGCACGCTCGGGGCATCGAGCACCACTCGCAGGGCGTCGAGAACTGCCTCACCGTGATCAACCTCTGTGCCGCGACCGGCCACATCGGCAAACCCGGTGCCGGATACGGAACCCTCACCGGTCAGGGCAACGGCCAGGGCGGCCGGGAACACGGCCAGAAGGCCGACCTGCTGCCCGGCGGACGCTCCATCCTCAACGCGGAGCACCGCCGCCAGATCTGCGAGGTCTGGGGCATCGAGGAGTCCGAACTCCCCACCGCCGGGACCTCCATGATGGAGATGGTCTGGCAGATGCAGCGCCGCGAGATCCGCGGCCTGATCGGCATCTGCAACAACCCCTTCGTCTCCCTCCCGAACTACCGGGTGGTCAAGGAGGGTTACGACGCGACCGAGTTCCACGCCCAGTTCGACTTCTTCCTCTCCGAGACCGCCGCCAACGCCCACGTGGTCTTCCCCGTCACCACCTGGGCCGAGGACGACGGCGTGATGGCCAACGCGGAGGCCCGCGTCGTCAAGCACAACAAGGCGCAGGAGCCGCCCCCCGGCGTCCGGACCGACACCTGGGTGATGTGCGAACTCGCCCGGCGCCTCGGCGAAGGCGACAAGTTCTCCTTCGCCGACTCCCGCGAGGTCTTCGACGAACTGCGCACCGCCTCCCGGGGCACCGTCATCGACTACTACGGCATCACCTACGAACGGCTGGAGGAGACCGGCGGCATCGCGTGGCCCTGCCCCACCACCGACCACCCCGGCACCCCCCGCCTCTTCGAGGACGGCCGGACCTACCACGAGGACGGCAAGATCCACCTCCAGGTCGTCGAGTGGCACCTGCCGATGGACCCGTACAGCGACGAGTTCCCGATGTCCCTCACCACCGGGCGCACCGTCGCGCACTTCCTCTCCGGCAACCAGACCCGCCGGCTCGGCGCCCTGGTGGAACAGACGCCCCGCCCCTGGGCGGAGGTCCACCCGTCCCACGGCTTCCGCACCGGCGAACCCGTACGGGTCGTCACCCGGCGCGGCAGCGAGGTCTTCCCCGCCCTGGTCACCGAGGCGATCCGCCCGGACACCGTCTTCGTGCCCTACCACTGGCCGGTCCCCACGGCCGCCAACGCCCTCACCATCGACGCGCTCGACCCCCGTTCGAAGATCCCCGAGTACAAGGTGTGCGCCTGCCGCATCGAGCACGCGGCCGAGCTCGACCTCGTGCCCTCGCCGCCCGTCGCCCCCGGGCACGTCGCGTACCCGGAGACCCAGGTCTCCCGGACCGACCCGCTGCCCCCCACGTCCCCGCAGGGCCGTGGCACCTCGGAGAGGAGCTGATGCCCCGTGATGGGCAGAACGATCTTCATCGATCCCGGCCGCTGCATCGGCTGCCAGGCCTGCGTCTCCGCCTGCCGCGAGTGCGACTCGCACCGCGGCAAGTCGATGATCCACCTCGACTACACCGACGAGGGCCAGTCCGTCGCCTCCCTCCCCACCGTCTGCATGCACTGTGAGGACCCCGTCGCCCCGTGCGCCGAGGTCTGCCCCGCCGACGCGATCCTGGTGACGGCCGACGGCGTGGTGCAGCAGGCCGACACCACCCGCTGCATCGGCTGTGCCAACTGCGTCAACGCCTGCCCCTTCGGCGTACCCAAGATCGACCTCGGCGCGAAACTCCAGATGAAGTGCAACCTCTGCTACGACCGCACCGCCTACGGCCTCGCCCCCATGTGCGCCACCGTGTGCCCCACCGGAGCCCTCTTCTACGGAACCGTCGAGGAGCTCCAGGCGGAGCGCCCGGGGGTCCAGGTCGCCGACACCTTCGTGTTCGGCGAGACCGAGGTGCGTACCGGAGTCGCCATGGTGGTCCCGGCGGACAAGGTCCAGTGGCCCGTACCCGGCGGGCTGCCCGTCGTCGAGATCAACGGTAAGGACGTCCGCCGATGAGCATCACCGAACAGCCACCGGGCAACGAGCGGCCCCCCGGGAACGACCCTCGCGAGGCCCTGCACGACCGGATCTCCGCCGACGCCCTCACCACCCGCCGCGACTACCTCCGGATCGTCACCACCGTCTCCGGCGGCCTGGCCGTCGGCGGCATCGGGGTGGCCGCCGGCATCCTGCACCGCCACGGCGACACCGACGACGGCAAGCCGGCCCGGCCCAAGATGATCGCCTCCCGGCTGCTCCCCGGCGAGTCCCTCGCCTTCCGCTACCCGGGCGAGGAGGACCGTGCGGTGGCCGTACGGCTCGACGACGGCACCCTCGTCGGCTACTCCGCCGTGTGCACCCACCTCGCCTGCGCCGTGCTGTGGCGGAAGGACCGGGGTACCGAGGGCGAGCTGTACTGCCCCTGCCACGAGGGCGTCTTCGACGCACGCACCGGCGAGGTGACGGCCGGCCCGCCGCCGCGCGGGCTGCCCAAGGTGGTCGTCACCGAGGAGGCCGACGGCAGCGTCTGGGCGATCGGCACGACCCGGTCGGGCGAGTCCATCGAGGAAGGCGTCTGCCGCCAGCTCCGGGAGACCAACCCCTCCCTCGCCGGCCGCCTCGACTGCCCCGGCACCACCGACGGCGTCGAAGCACCGGGCCGAGGCGGGAACGGCAGCGCCGAGGCACCGGAACGCACCGGGACGGCGTCCGCGCGCCGTGCCCGTGACACGAAGACGGGGGGCCGGGCGTGACCGGGGAACAGCCGCCGCCCGAGGGCCCGGCATACCCGGACTACCACCCGGGGAGTGCCCGGCCCGAACTCAACCGGCCCGTCAAGGAGCGCTACCCGCAGATCCGGCCCACCAGCGGCTACGGCGACCCCCGGGTCCGGCACACCGGACCCGGCCCCGGGGCCGGCACCGACCAGGAGCCGGAGCGGTCCGCCAAGCTGACCGCCCGCCTGGTGCTGGCGATGACCGTGGTCGTCGGCCAGCTCTGGGGCCTGCTGGTGGTCATCGACGAGTGGATGGAGGGCAACACCGGGACCGCCTGGTGGGGTGCGGGCTTCCTCTGCCTGTCCTTCCTGGTGGTCCTCGGGTTCTGGTGGCTGGACCCGAAGGACCGCTGACCGGGCCGCCGGGGCCGGTGCTCCCGCCGCCGTACTCTGGAGGCATGAGCACCGTCCCCGTCCCCGGACCCAGCGAGTCGCAGCCGAAGAAACCCGAGCGGCCCGAGCCGGCGCGGCCGAAGCCGGAGCAGGCCACGCCACGGCCGAAGCTGGACTTCGGCGATCCGCTGGACCAGCAGTCGTCCGACGACACGGACCAGGGCTGGGGCGGACGGCCTTCGGCCGGTGGCGGCGCCGCGGACCTCGCCCGCTTCCTCGACGAGAAACCCCCGCACCACATCTGAGCCACCGGCCCGGCGAAGTCCTGGGCCGCGCGAGGGCCGTGATCCCGGGCGGCACGAGTGCCGAGATCCCGGGTCGCACGGGGGCTAGTCCTGGCCGCGTGAGCGTGGCTGCGCCGTCACGCATCGGACACCGCCACCAGCAGCTCCCCCGACGCATGGGCTCCGGCCAGGGCCACCGCCGTCTCGCGGGTCACCGACAGCATCACCAGCGCACCCCCGCCAGGATCTTCCCCGCCCGGATATCCGGTGCCCGGGTCTTCCCCGCCGGAGGACGGCGGCCCGTCGGCCCGCGCCGCCCCCGGCCCGTGGGCGCCCGGGACGCGGCGGACCCGGACATCGCGCGCCACCACCCGTGCACCCTCCCCGGACGCCGGAGCGGAGATCACGTCCACCCGGTCGCCGGGGCGCAGCAGCCGCACCGTCGCCGCGTCCGCGATCCGCACCGGCGCGGACACCAGGCGGACCGGTGGACGCGCCCGCTCCGGGCCCGCCACGCCGGCGGCCCTGCCCTCCGCGGCACCCAGTCCCGACGCGGCGAGAGCAGCTGCCACCAGCGCGAAGCCCGCAGCCAGGGCGCGCTGCCGGCCGTACAGTGCGCGCCGCAGACGCAGCGTGCCGCCGCCGCCCCGCACCCGGAGCGGCGCGAAGTCCGGGACCGCGCACCGGGGCGGTACGGGAGACGGGAGCCTGGTGGTCCCGCCGGGACGTGCCCACCCGGGGGCGGCCCGGGCCGGGGCGGTCCGGGCGGGCCCGGCGGGGGAGTCCGGGTACGGGGCCGAGGGGCCCGAGGGCGGACGGGTCGTCGTGTTGGGGAACATGGCGCCACCTGGGGTGTGTGCGGAGTGCCCCGCCGGACGTCCCGGCCGGGCCCCCTCACCTTCCCGCCTGAACGCGGATCCCGCTGGGGCCTGTGGACCGTCCACCGGTTGTGGAAAACTCCGCCACCCGCAGAGGTGAAACAGGCCCGGGCCCCACCCGGCGTCAAACCCGTGCTCCTCCGGCTACGGCAGTGCGATCCCCGTGTCGAGCCCGTCCAACGCGCGGGCGCACACACAGTCGCGGCTCTCCTCGGAGGGCAGCCTGGCCACCGCGTCGAAGAGCACGGAGCGCAGCCGGTCCACGTTCTCGGCGAAGACCTGGAGCACCTCCTCGTGGGAGACGCCCTCGCCCGCCTCGGCCCCCGCGTCCAGGTCCGTGACCAGGGTCATCGTGGAGTAGCAGAGGCCCAGTTCGCGGGCGAGCACCGCCTCGGGGTGGCCCGTCATCCCCACCACCGCCCAGCCCATCGCCGCGTGCCAGCGCGATTCCGCGCGGGTCGAGAAGCGCGGGCCTTCGACGACCACCAGCGTCCCGCCGTCCACCGCGTCCCAGCTCTGTCCGCGCGCGGCGGCGAGTGCGGCGGCGCGCCCCCGGGGGCAGTACGGGTCGGCGAATCCGAGGTGCACCACGTTCGGCACCGTGCCGTCGGGCAGCGGTTCGCCGTCGTAGTAGGTCTGGGTGCGCGCCTTGGTGCGGTCGACCAGCTGGTCCGGGACGAGCAGTGTGCCCGGGCCGTACTCGGGCCGCAGTCCGCCGACCGCGCAGGGGCCGAGCACCTGGCTCACGCCGAGCGAGCGCAGCGCCCAGAGGTTGGCGCGGTAGTTGATGCGGTGCGGCGGAAGGTGGTGGCCGCGGCCGTGCCGGGGCAGGAAGGCGACCCGGCGCCCGGCGATCTCGCCCAGGAACACGGAGTCGCTGGGGTCCCCGTACGGCGTCTCCACCCGGACCTCGGTGACGTCGTCCAGGAAGGAGTAGAGGCCCGAGCCCCCGATGACGCCGATCTCCGCGCGTGGCCCGGAGGCCCCGCCCGTCGCCGCCGCGGTCGTACCCGTACCCGTGCTCATGACGTCCCCCCGGCCCGGCGCGTACCCGCGTCCGTGATCGTGCCTGCGTTCACCATGCGGTCAGGCTAACGGGGGACAGCACGAGGACTCCGCCGAGGTGATCGGCGGAGTCCCGGTGAAGCTGTGTGCGTGGTGGGGCTGTGCGGTGCGGCCGGTCTCAGGCGGCCGAGCCGCTCGACGAGGTCGAGGAGGACGACGACCCGGCCGACGACGAGGCCGACGCGGTGGAAGCCGACGACGAAGTCGAAGTCGAAGACGACGAAGACGAGCCCGAGTCGGAGCTCGACGACGACTTCGAAGCGGAGTCGGACGACTTCGTGGACGACGAAGCAGGGGTGCTGCTCGACGACGATCCACGGCTGTCGTTCCGGTAGAAACCGGAACCCTTGAAGACGATGCCGACCGCGGAGAACACCTTCTTGAGGCGTCCATTGCAGTTCGGGCACACGGTCAGGGCGTCATCGGTGAACTTCTGCACCGCCTCGAGGCCTTCGCCACATTCGGTGCACTGGTACTGATAGGTCGGCACTTGCTCCTCCTGGCACTCTCACTCAGTGAGTGCTAACGACGTTCCATACTGACCTATTCCGTGGAATCAGTCCACCGTGACCGGCTCCCGGTGACCGATCCCACGTGCCACGGCCCGCCCGGACGGGGTCGGCAGAAGCCGTGAGCGCAGGGCAAGAAGGGTCGCCAGCGCGAGCACCGTGGCCACCAGCGGTACGACGAATCCGCTGCTCGCGCCCCGTTCGTCGGCCAGCCGGCCGGCCAGCGTGACGGCCGCCGCCTGCCCCAGGGCCACCGAGCCGGTCAGCCAGGTGAACGCCTCGGTCCGGGCGGAGGCCGGGACCAGCGCGTCGACCAGCGTGTACCCGCTGATCAGCGCGGGCGCGACGGAGAGCCCGACCAGGAAGCCGAGCCCGGCCATCAGCGGCGCGGAGTGCACCGCCCAGAGTCCGGACGCGGTCAGGGTTAGGGCGGTGTACCCGACGATGAGCCTGCGGCGGGGGCCGCGCTTCCAGGCGACGGCGCCGCAGACGATCCCGGCGAGCATGTTGCCGGAGGCGAAGACCCCGTACAGCAGGCCGTTCGCCCCGGGGTGGCCGATCTCCTCGGCGAACGCGGTCAGCGAGACCTGCATGCCGCCGAAGACCGCACCGATGCCCAGGAAGGTGACGGCGAGCACCCGGACGCCGGGGACCGCGAGGGCGGAGACGCGCGGCGCGGATTCGGCGGTGGGCGAGTGCGGGGCGGGCTCGGTGGAGCGCCGCGCCGCGAAGAGCGCCCCGCCGAGCAGGGTCAGCGTCGCCTCGGTGACCAGACCGGCCGCCGGGTGCACGCCGGTGCAGAGCGCCGTGGTGAGGACCGGTCCCAGGACGAATGTGAACTCGTCGGTCACCGATTCGAACGCGGCTGCGGTCGCCATCAGCGGGGAGGCCGGACGGCCGGGCGCGGCCCCCAGCAGCGCCGCCCAGCGGGCCCGCACCATGGGGCCGATCTGCGGGATCGAGGCACCGGTCGGTACGGCGGCGACGGAGAGCGCCCACAGGGGCGCGTGCGCCAGTGCGAGCGCCGTCAGCGCGCCGACCGACACCGCGTGCACCAGTACGCCGGGCAGCAGCACGGTCCGCTGCCCGAACCGGTCCGCCAGCCGGCCGCTCTGCGGCGCGAACAGGGCCATCGAGACACCGGAGACGGCCGCGACGGCGCCCGCGCTGCCGTAGGAGCCGGTGGTGTGCTGGACGAGCAGGACGATGCCGATGGTCAGCATCGCGAAGGGCTGCCGGGCCGCGAAGCCCGGGAGCAGGAAGGTCCACGCACCGGGGGTGCGCAGGAGTTGCCCGTATCCGGGACGGACGGGGACCGTGGACGCCACGGCCGTGCCTTTCTGCCGCCTGGTGGCACCGCGCCCGGGGGTACGGGGGCTGCCGAGAGCTGTCCTCTTCGCGCGGAACTGCGGTAGATGCCGGGCGTCCCGCTCAAGGGGTGCGGAGCGACGCCACGACCGCCATACGGTCGCGCCAGCTCTGCATCAGACAGAGTTGGTCGATCAGGTCGGCCTCATGTTACAGCCGGAATTCGCGGCGACCAGGGGCGGCGGGGGAGCGGTACGGGAGTGCGGCGGTGAACGCGTCGTACGGGCGCGCGCGGGGCACCCCCGAGTCGAGCGACGCCGCCGGACCGCGAACCGGTCGTATACGGCCCGGTGGTCGCGGCCCGGACGACGGGCTCCCGCTCCGTCAGCGTCGCGCGGTCGGCCCCTCCGAGCGGTCGCCCGTCCCCGGCCGGTCCCCACCCCCGTGGCGTTCCGGGCTCTCCGGGTCCCGCGCGGGCGCACCCTTCGACGAGGCCGGTCCGCCCTGCCCGGCGGCCCGCCCGCCCGGCTCCGGCCGCCCCGCCTTCTCCATGCGCGGGCTCTTCTCCCGCCGCTTGTCCTTCTCCGGACGCCCCGGGGCGTCCGGAGCACGGG
>NZ_JBHWZJ010000178.1:0-14618 GCF_042728415.1 Streptomyces sp. NPDC060198
GGACCGACGTCGTGCCGTGGTGCTCTCGAGGTCAGAAGGCCGAGGTGTACGCGGCGAAGAACGGAGCCTTCACCGGAACCCCGCCGGGGCCGAAGCAGTTGACGGGGAGCTGAACGGTCCCGCCCGACCTGACCCAGGGGGCGTACAGGCCGCAGTATCCGGGTCCGCTGCCGTAGGCGGTGGCATGCGCGGTGTCCGAGGGGACGGCGACGGACGGCAGGGTGACGACGAAGGGCGCTCCCGAACCACCGAGGGCGTTGGTGGCACCGCTGGAGTTGTAGTTGGTGAGTGCGGGCAGCGAACCGTTGTACCAGAGGTAGCCGAACGACTTCGGCGGGAAGGCCGGCCCGTGGACCGCTCGCAGATAGGAGTAGCTCAACGTCCACTTGGCGTCGTACGGGGCGTCCGAGGCGTCGTAGCAGGCGACCACGGCCGTCTGTCCGGTGGAGCCCGGTGCCCAGTCGGACACCTTGCAGTGCGCTCCCTGTTGCGGATCGACCGCGGTGACCTGGAAGTCGCCCGCGTAACTGGACAGTCCGAGGCCGGGGAGCCACGCCTTCCAGATGCCGGTCGAGCCCTTGCTCACCGCGTTCACGGCACCGGTGGAGTTGTACTGGGTGAGTACCGTGCCGCTGCTGTCGGAGTAGATGTAGCCGTACGAACCGGACGGCGTGGCAGGAACGCCGCTACTGGTGGTGTACAGGACGGTGAAGGTGGAGTTGTCGGGTGCGCCGCTCGGGAGATAGCAGTTCACGAAGACGTCCTCGCCGGTGCCGACCTGCTTCCAGCCGGCGATCTGGCACCAGTGGGCGGTGTTGTTGACCGCCGTGGCGTGGGCGATCCCGCCCGTGCCGCCGATCAGCGGGAAGTGCGCCACGTACGAGCCGAGGCCGAGCTGGTCGACCTTGACGGGGTTGGCCGACGGAGAGGTCCAGCTGCCCCACTGGCGGGTGGGGTCGGGCACATAGCCGGAGGGCGGCGTCGGGTTGTCCAGGTAGGCGAACCCCCACCGGTCGGGGACGGCGGCCTGCGCGGTTCCCGCGGCCGGAAGGACTGCCGCCAGTGCGGCCAGCATCCCCATGATGAGCAGAACGGCTCGGGCGCGTCTGTTCGTCGGTGCTGCGGTGCGGACGTGCATGGGCGTACCCCCTGTGGGTGAGGTCGGTGCTGCCTTCGCGGTCCGTGCGATGACCCGGGGCGGGCGGCGCCGTTCCGCCACCGTGGAACGCGAAGTCGCGCGTTCGCCGGCGTGCGGACCCGTCACACGTCCGAAGCCCGGCGCCCAAGTTCCCAGAAGAACGGCCCGTCGCATCCTTTCCGCGTCAGCCGTTCTGGTCTCCCGCACATCCGGCCCGGGCACCCCGGGGGCCACTCCCGCACCTCCCGTCGCCGTGCGCGGGGGTCCGCCCGGCCGTTCTCCAGCGGTCTCCCGTCGCACAGCCCTCTTCCCGCCCCACACCACTCCCCGAGCACCACCCCACGACATGGCCGGATCGGACGCAGGCACCCCGAACGGGCCTCCGAGGAGGCCAGGTTGGCCAAATGCCGGTAAAACCGCGGCCGAGTGGTCCAGTCCACACCGCGCCCCTCACCAGCGGGAAAGACATCCCGGCGGAAATTGGTTTACTCCCCGCTTGGTCCAGACCATTGACGTGCCACGGTCACCGCCGATTCCATGCACCATGCCACTACCGGAAGGCAGTCGGCGGTTCTTGCCCCTCCTCCACAGCTGGGACACCCATGAGACTCACGCGCTCGCTCCGCACGGTCGTCACCGCCACGGTCACGGCGGTCGCCGCCGCCGGACTCACGCTGATCGGGGGGCCCGCCCAGGCGGCGACGCCTCTCCCCTCCCATGTCTTCGCCCCCTTCTTCGAGACGTGGACCGGTGAAAGCCCCGCCGCGCTGGCCGCGCAGTCGGGCACCAAGCACCTCACCATGGCGTTCCTCCAGACCGCCACTCCCGGTTCCTGTACGCCGTACTGGAGCGGCGACACCGGGATGCCGATCGCCGCCTCCTCGTTCGGCACGGACATCAAGACGATGCAGGCCAACGGCGGCGACGTCATCCCCTCGTTCGGCGGATACGCGGCCGACACCACGGGCACCGAGATCGCGGAGAGCTGCACCGACGTCAACCAGATCGCGGCGGCCTACGAGAAGGTCGTCACCACGTACGACGTGACCCGCCTCGACATGGACATCGAGGTCGATTCGCTGGGCAACACCGCGGGCATCGACCGCCGCAACAAGGCCATCAAGATCCTCCAGGACTGGGCCGCCGCCAACGGGCGCAAGGTCGAGATCTCCTACACCCTGCCGACCACCACCTCGGGCCTGGAGTCCAACGCGCTCGCCGTCCTCCAGAACGCGGTCAGCAACGGCGCGCGTGTCGACGTCGCGAACCTCATGACGTTCGACTACTACGACAACGCCACCCACAACATGGCGAACGACACCCAGACCGCGGCCCAAGGGCTCGTCAACCAGCTCGCGACGCTCTATCCGACCAAGACCACGGCGCAACTGTGGGGCATGGTCGGCATCACGGAGATGCCGGGCGTCGACGACTTCGGCCCGGCGGAGACCTTCACTCTCGCCAACGCCACCCAGGTCTACAACTGGGCCGTCTCGAAGGGCATCAACTTCCTGTCCTTCTGGGCGCTCCAGCGTGACAACGGAAGCTGCCCCGGCGGCGCCGCCGCGGACGGCTGCTCCGGCATCCAGCAGAACACCTGGGACTTCTCGCACATCTTCTCGCCCTTCACCGGCGGCACCACCACGACCCCGGCCAACGACTTCTCGCTGACCGCGACACCGGCCTCCGGCTCGGTGACCGCAGGCGGCTCGGTCACCAGCTCGGTGAAGACGGCGGTGACGGCGGGCTCGGCGCAGACGGTGAGCCTCAAGGTCACCGGCGCACCGGCGGGTGTCACCGCTTCGCTCAGCCCCACCTCCGTGACGGCGGGCGGCAGTTCGACGCTCACCCTGGCGACGACCTCGGCCGCCGCTTCGGGTACGTACACGATCAGCGTGACCGGCACCGGCGCGTCCGGGAGCCACACGGCGACCTACTCCCTCAAGGTCACCGGCGGCGCGACGACAGCGTGCACGGCCACCCCGTGGGCGGCGGCGTCGATCTACACCGGCGGTCAGACGGTCTCGTACCAGGGACACACCTGGAAGGCCCAGTGGTGGACGCAGGGCGAGGTGCCCGGCACCACGGGCCAGTGGGGCGTATGGGTGGACCTCGGCGCCTGCTGAGGCAGCCGGGGACGATCCGGCGACCCTCCCCCGGCTCCGGAGCTCCTGAGACCCGAGGTCCCGGTTCCTGATTCCCCGAACTTCCCAGAGAGCACATGCACAAGGTCCGACAGGGCCGGCAGCACGTCTGCCGGCCCTGTCCTCGTTGTGCCGGGGCGCGGCCACGCATCGCAGCCGGTGAACTCATCGCCCCCGAAGGCCGTCCCGCCACATGGCGACCGACGCTTTTCAGGAGTGTCCGAGGAAAAGGTCGGCGAAAAAGCGGCCTTGTACACGATGGGGAGCTGAGGCAAGGTTGGATGGTTGTTTCCTCCGTTCCGCGGACAGGACGAAGCAATCACAGAACCATCGTTCACGTTCCTGCGCCGGTTCTCCTCCCCCCTCCTCCCGTCCCGCTTCTCCGCCCTGTCCTCTCCGTCTGCCGACACGATCCGCTCCGGTCCCGCCATCGGGGCCCCACGAAAGGCTGACGATCCACGCGGACGAGGGACACGCCGACCGACACCGACCGCACCCGGGCCGCAATATTCGCGACGGACGCCCGGATGTCGCGAAACAGAGTCGACGGATTTCACGCATCCGCCGGAAATCGCTTCCGGACATTCACTGCCTTCGATCACCGGACGGAGAATTCCCTCACCGGCTTCACCGGACAGCGCGATCCTCCCGCGACGCGTTCCGTGGAGGCTTCTCAGCATATGGACGCGCCCATCGATCCGGATCGCAACGAATCGCGCGACCGGGACGGCAGCACGGAAGCCCGCCCCGGCCAAAAGCTGTCCCCCGGGTCCGCGCCACCGCGGGAGACCGTGACCCCGACGCCGGCTCTCGAGTTGTCGCTTTACCCTGTGCCCCTCCCGGCAAGGTCCCATCCGGCACCCGTAGCTTCGAGGACGCTGTGACTGAAACGTATCGACGCCCCACGGCCCGCATCCACATCGAGAGCCGGGAGTGCGGCCCCGAGGTGTTGGAGCGGCTCACCGGCGCGACGTATTTCCCCGAACGGCTGCTGGGCCCGGCGATCGTCACCACGGTCTGCCGTGCCGGGGGCCATCTGCTCTACGTCACCGCGCCGAGCGTGATCGACGGCGAGGAACAGGTGGACTACTACCTCGGCCTGCTCCTGGGCGGTGCGCGCACGGCGGACAGAGAGAGCTTGCGGCGGATGCGCGAGCTCGTGACGGTGCTGCCGCTCGACGATGCCACGACCCGCTGGCTCAGCACCAAGGTGCTCGATCCCGTCAGCCCACGCGCTGCCGCTGTGCGTTCGGATCTACATGAGTTCGCCGAGCTGCACCGGAGCGCCGGAGCGGACGTACGGCTGAGCTACTTCGAACCGTCGAAGCCGCTGGAAGAGTTGGCCCGCGCTCTGAACCTGCCGGGCACCCAGCCCTTGTCGGCCCACATCCCGCTCGGCACCAAGCACACCGGCAGGCAGATCTTCGCCGCCGCCGGGATTCCCGTGCCGTCGGGCAGCGGGGTGTGTCACGACCCCGGAGCGCTCGCCTCGGCGGTCGCCGGGCTCGCCGCGACCGGGGTGCGCGAGCTGGTGCTGAAGCTGGACAGCACGGCGTTCGGCGGGGGTCTCGGCAACGCGCTTCTCACGCTGGAGGACGGCATCGACGCGCCGGGCGGCGAGAGCGTCGAGGAGCGGGTCGCACGCGCGCTGCCCGGCGCGGTGCTCATGGACCCCAAGCTCACCTGGCACGAGTACGTGACCCTGATGAAGGACGACGGGGTGATCGCCGAGGAGATGGTCACCCAAGTACCGCTGCTCAGCCCGAGCTTCCAGGGGCGCCTGACCGAGCGGGGGACCGTGGAGGCGGTGTCCACCCACGACCAGGTCCTCGCCGGGGACGGGCAGACCTATCACGGGTGCACCTTCCCCGCTGCCGCCGACTACCGCCGACAGCTCATCGACCACGGTCTGCGGGTGGGCGAGGTACTGCGGGAGCGCGGCGTCGGCAGCGGCGACTACGGGGTGGACTTCCTCGCCACCCGGTCGGGCGACGGATGGCGTCTGCTGGGCTGCGAGATCAATCTCCGCGCCACCGCCACCAAGCACCCCTTCACCATGGCGGTGGGACTGCTCGGCGTGGAGCCGACCCCGGACGGACGCCTCGAGGTGGACGGCGTGGAGTACGTCTACGAGGCGTCGGACGTCATCATGGAACGCCGCTACCAGGGACTGCGCCCCGCCCAGCTCATCGAGGCCGTGACCGGTTCACCGATCGGCTACGACCCCGTCCGCAAGACCGGCGTGGTGCTCCATCTGATGAGCCCGGTCACCGAGTTCGGGAAGTTCGGGGCCCTGTGCATCGCCCGGGACCGCGCTCAGGCGGCCTCCTTGATGCGAGAACTCCGCGACCTCATCGACCTGTTGACGCCGCAGAGCTGAGCTCTGGCCGAGGAGTGATCGGCCCGCCCGGTCCGTCACTCCTCGGCTTCCTGCCCGCGCAATCGGTCACAGGCCGCCGGCGAGCCGGTGGTAGGCCTGGTTCCAGCGCAGTTCACGGGCGAACTGCCGTGGCGTGGTGGACTCGTCGATGAGCACGAGTTCGGTACGCAGCATCTCGGCCAGGTCGTCCAGGTGTTCCGCCCCGAGGGCGGTGGTGAGCACCGTGTGGTGCGGGCCCCCGGCGGTGAGCCAGGTCTCCGTGGAGGTACGCAGGCTGGGGCGGGGGCGCCACACGGCGCGGGCCACGGGCAGCGCGGGCAGCGGCTCGGTGGGGGCGACCACGTCGATCTCGTTGGCGACGAGCCGGAAGCGGTCGCCCAGATCGGTCAGCCCGACGACGACCGCCGGACCCGCCGCGGCGTCGAAGACCAGGCGGACCGGGTCCTCCCGGCCGCCGATGCCGAGCGGGTGGATCTCGCAGCTCGGGACCTGGTCCGCGAGGGACGGGCAAACCTCCAGCATGTGGGCGCCGAGGATGAGTTCGTTGCCGGGCGAGAGGTCGTAGGTGTAGTCCTCCATGAAGGAGGTGCCCCCGGGCAGGCCGTTCGCCGCCGTCTTGAGCGTGCGCAGCAGGACGGCCGTCTTCCAGTCGCCCTCGCCGCCGAATCCGTATCCGTCGGCCATGAGTCGCTGTACGGCGATGCCGGGGAGCTGCCGGAGACCGCCGAGGTCCTCGAAGTTGGTGGTGAAAGCGCCGAACCCGCCGTCGACGAGGAAGGTGCGCAGGCCGGCTTCTATGCGTGCCGCGTACCGCAGCGCCTCGTGGCGTTCGCCGCCGGCCCTCAGCGGGGCGGCGAGGCGGTAGGTGTCCTCGTACTCCTTGACGAGTCCGCCGACCTCCGCGTCGGTGGCGGCGTCGACGTGGGCGACCAGGTCGTTGACTCCGTAGGTGTTGACGGAGACCCCGAACCGGAGCTGGGCGTCGACCTTGTCGCCTTCGGTGACGGCGACGTCGCGCATGTTGTCGCCGAAGCGGGCGACCTTGAGGGTGGAGAGTTCGGCGCGTCCGGCCGCGGCCCTCGCCCATGCGGCGATCCGCGCACTGGTCACCGGATCGGTGACGTGTCCCGCCACCGTCTTGCGGGCGACACCGACCCGGGACTGGATGTATCCGAACTCCCGGTCTCCGTGCGCTGCTTGGTTGAGGTTCATGAAGTCCATGTCGATGGTGGCCCAGGGCAGGGCCACGTTCGACTGGGTGTGCAGATGCAGCAGCGGCTTGCGCAGCGCGTCCAGGCCGGAGATCCACATCTTCGCCGGTGAGAAGGTGTGCATCCAGGCGATCAGTCCGACGCACCGCTCGTCGGTGTTGGCGTCCAGGCAGATCTTGCGGATCGCGGCGCTGTCCGTCAGGACGGGCTTCCAGACGATCCGGGCGGGCATCTCGGCGGAGTCGGCGAGAGTGGCGGCGATGGTGCCGGACTGTTCGGCCACCTGTCGGAGCGTCTCCTCTCCGTAGAGGCCTTGACTGCCGGTGAGGAACCATATTTCGCGGACGGAGGGGGCCTGGCTGGACACGGGGACTCCCGGTGGGTGAAGTGTGGCGGGTCGGGTGGCGGTCGTCCGGCGGGTCAGTCGGCCGGGGTGCTGGTGAGTGCGTGGTTACGGATGCGGCGCAGGCGGTGGAGGAGTCCGTCGCGGACGCCGAAGTGCTCGTGGAGCAGGCGGTATTCGGCGAAGAGCGCGTCGTAGGCGTCGGCGCGGGAGGGGTCGGGGAGGTACACGTTCCGGTGCAGCCTGCCCATGGCGGCGGTGGCGGTGCGGACGTCGGGATGGGCTCCGGCGGCGACGGCGGCGTGGATGGCGGAGCCGAGGGCCGGGCCTTGTTCGGAGGCGGCGAGGGAGACGGGGCGGCGCAGGACGTCGGCGTGGATCTGCATCAGCAGGGTGTTCTTCTTGAGTCCCCCGGTGACGATGAACTCGTCCACCGGCACTCCGCCGGATTCCAGTGTCTCGACGATGACCCGGGTGCCGAAGGCGGTGGCTTCGAGCAGGGCCCGGTAGACGTCCTCGGGGCGGGTGGTCAGGGTGAGACCGACGACGACGCCGGAGAGGTGGTGGTCCACCAGTACGGACCGGTTCCCGTTCATCCAGTCCAGGGCCACCAGCCCGTGCCCGCCGACCGGCTGGGCGGCGGCCTTGCGGGTCAGCAGGTCGTGCAGGCCCTCACCGCGGGAGGCCGCTTCGTCCACGTAGTCGGCGGGGACTCCCTGGCTGACGGCCCAGCCGAAGATGTCGCCGACCGCGCTCTGGCCCGCCTCGTAGCCGTACGCGCCGTCGACGATCCCGCCGTTGACGACTCCGCAGATGCCGGGCACGTCGGCGAGGGCGGGGCCGTTGACAACGTGGCAGCTGGAGGTGCCCATGATGGCCAGTAGCCGGCCGTTCTCCACCGCCTGGGCGGCGGCGGCCGCGACGTGCGCGTCGACGTTGCCCGCGGCGACGGCGATCCCCTCGGGCAGGCCGGTCCACTCCGCCGCCCGGGCGGTCAGCGAACCGACGCGTGAGCCGAGTGCCGCCAGCGGGAACTCCAGTCGGGTGCGCGCGAAGTCCGCGAAGTCCGGGTGCAGTGCGGCGAGGTACTCCTGCGCGGGGTAGGAGCCGTCCTGGTGGATGCCCTTGTATCCGGCGGCACAGGCGTTGCGGGATTCGGTTCCGGTGAGCTGCCACACGATCCAGTCGGACGCCTCGATCCAGCGGGCGCACCGGGCGTAGACCTCGGGGTCCTCCTCCAGCACCTGGAGCGCCTTGGCGAACTGCCACTCCGCGGAGATCTTTCCGCCGTAGCGGGCGATCCACTTCTCGCCCCTTTCGTGTGCGAGCGCGTTGATCCGGTCCGCCTGGTCCTGCGCGGCGTGGTGTTTCCAGAGCTTGGGCCAGGCGTGGGGCCTGCCGGAGAGTTCGGTCGCGGCGAGCGGGGTGCCGTCGGCCAGGGTCGGCAGCACGGTGCAGGCCGTGAAGTCGGTGGCGATCCCGATGACGGCGCGGGGGTCGATACCGGCCGCCCGCACCGCGGCGGGCACAGCCGCGCGCAGTACGTCGCACCAGTCGTCCGGATGCTGCAGCGCCCAGTCGGGGGGAAGGGATGTCTCGCCCCCGGGAAGCAGACGGTCGATCACGCCGTGCGTGTACTCGTGCACGGCGGAGGCGAGTTCCTCACCGTCGCGCACCCGGACGACGACGGCGCGCCCGGACAGCGTGCCGAAGTCGACGCCCACGGTGTACTGCTCGGCGTCCGCCGGACCTGACGAGGCATACGGCGTACGGGAGGGATGGGAAGTCACCAGGATTGCCCTTCGGGAAAGGTGGTCGACAGGCGGTCCACCAGCGACAGTGCTGCGCGGAGCCGAATGAGCGGGACCGCCGACAGCCGAAAGTGTGAACGCTAACAATTGTGAAATCAAGAGCAGTGCAGCCGCTTCACCTTTCGCGTCCCACCTCAACCCCTTCGGCTCAGCCCGCACCCGGCGCGGAAGGCGACACCCTCGCGCCCTCACGCACAGCTGCCCCGGCGGCCCGATCGCCCGAGGAGCAGCCGGGCGCCGGGGCGCCCGGCGATCACCTCGCGAGCGACTCACAACCTCCGTGCTCCAAACGGAACTTGGCCTTCCCGCACATGGACGGTGGGACCGTCACGGCACCCCCTTCCCCTCCCCCGACCCCATCCTCCATGCGCCGCCATGTCACAAATAGGTAACTCGCGCACAGGGCTTGAGATACCGCAGTGTTAGCGCTCACACTGCTCGCGGCGCACCCCATGAACCTCCCGCCGTCACCACCCGGGCTTCCGGCCGCGCCGGAAGCCCCGCACCGCCTTTGGCCGGTCCGACTCCCCGAGCGGCGTACCGGACCGCTTCACGTCGGCAGCGACGAACATCCCTCCGAGAGGACACACCACCATGGCCCGCAGAATCGCCTACGCCCTCGCCGTCGGCCTCCTCGCCGCGTCGACGATGACCGCATGCTCCACCGAGACGACTCCGGCCGGTGGCGGCTCCGGCGGGAACAAGTCCGACGGCAAGCTCGTCCTCGGCTTCGCCCAGGTGGGCGCGGAGAGCGGATGGCGTACCGCCAACACCAAGTCCGTCCAGGACGCGGCCAAGAAGGCCGGTGTCACCCTGAAGTTCTCCGACGCGCAGCAGAAGCAGGAGAACCAGATCAAGGCGATCCGCACCTTCATCCAGCAGAAGGTGGACGTCATCGCCTTCTCACCGGTGGTGGAGTCCGGCTGGGACACCGTGCTCAAGGAGGCGAAGGACGCGGGCATCCCGGTGATCCTCACGGACCGGGCCGTCGACTCGCAGGACACCTCGCTCTACAAGACCTTCCTCGGCTCGGACTTCATCAAGGAGGGGAAGTCGGCCGGCGAGTGGCTGACCGCCGAGTACAAGAACGAGACGGGCCCCGTCAACATCGTCGAGCTCCAGGGGACCACCGGTTCGGCTCCGGCCAACGACCGCAAGGCCGGCTTCGGGGACGTCATCGAGTCCGACCCGAAGTTCAAGATCGTCGCTTCCCAGACCGGCGACTTCACCCGCGCCAAGGGCAAGGAGGTCATGCAGGCCTTCCTCAAGTCCCAGAAGGACATCGACGTGCTGTACGCCCACAACGACGACATGGCCCTGGGTGCGATCCAGGCCATCGAGGAGGCGGGCAAGAAGCCGGGGACCGACATCAAGATCATTTCGGTGGACGGCATCAAGGACGCCTTCACCGCCATGACCGAGGGCAAGATCAATGTCGTGGTGGAGTGCAACCCCCTCCTCGGCGACCAGCTGATGGAACTGGCGAAGAAGGTCGCGGCCGGCGAGAGCGTCCCGGCACGCGTCGAGACCGTGGAGGGCGTCTTCCCGCAGGACAAGGCCGCGGCGGCCCTGCCGACCCGCCAGTACTGACGCACCCGAGGCCGACCGGCCGGCCCGCGAGTACCGAACCCCCTGAGGCGCACCGGGCCCGGCCGGCAGCACCCGTAGGACCACCGGACCGCGCCGGCGGCGCGCACGTGACGAGCCCCCGGCCCGCGGCCCCTTCGGCCACACCCGACGAGAGGAGGGCGGATGGCAGCCCCACCCACCCTTGAGACGAACCCCACCGACCGCCCGCGGCCGGTTCTCGAAGCCCACGGCATCCGGAAGGAGTTCCCCGGTGTGCTGGCCCTGGACGGGGTCGGCCTGCGGCTCTATCCGGGTGAGGTCCACGCCCTGATGGGGGAGAACGGTGCCGGCAAGTCCACCCTGATCAAGGTGCTCACCGGGGTGCATCCCGCGGACGGCGGCACCATCCTCGTCGACGGTGCGGCCCGGGAGTTCGGTGATCCGCTCCAGGCGCAGAACGCCGGGATCAGCACCGTCTACCAGGAGGTGAACCTCTGTTCCAACCTCTCGGTGGCGGAGAACATCCTCATCGGACGCGAACCGCGCAGATTCGGCCTGATCCACTGGTCCGCGCTGCGGCGCCGGGCCGGCGAGCTCCTGGCGGAACTGGAGCTCGATCTCGATGTCACCGGTCCGCTGGACTCGCACTCCCTCGCGGTCCAGCAACTGGTGGCCATCGTCCGTGCGGTCGACGTCTCGGCGAAGGTGCTCGTCCTGGACGAGCCCACCTCCAGTCTCGACCGCGAGGAGGTCGCCCAGCTCTTCACCCTGGTGCGCCGACTGCGCGACCGCGGCGTGGCCATCCTGTTCGTGACGCACTTCCTGGACCAGGTCTTCGAGATCTGCGACCGGGTCACCATCCTGCGCAACGGCCGGCTCGAAGGTGAGTACCCCATCGGGGAACTCACCCACGTCTCCCTGGTACAGCGCATGATCGGTGGCGAACTGGCCACCCTGGACGAGCTCTCGGAGGCCGCGCACGAGGAGGCCGAGGAGCGCACGACCGAGGAACCCTTCATCCGGGCGCGGCAGTTGGGGCGGACCGGCTACATCGAGCCGTACGACCTCGACATCCGGCCCGGCGAGGTGATCGGGCTCGCGGGGCTCCTGGGCTCGGGCCGCACGGAAGCCGCGCGACTGCTCTTCGGCGCCGACAGTGCGGACACCGGAGAGCTGCGGATCCAGGGCGAGGCGGCCTCGCTGCGCACCCCCCGGGCCGCCATCGCCCGCCGGATCGCCTTCTGCTCCGAGAACCGCAAGTCCGAGGGGCTGGTGGGCGAGCTCACCGTGCGCGAGAACATCGTGCTGGCGATGCAGGCCGCGCGCGGCTGGACCAGGCCGATCTCACGCGCCAGACAGGACGAACTGACGCGGCAGTGGATCTCCGCGCTGGACATCCGCCCCACCGACCCCGAGGCGCAGGTACGTCACCTCAGCGGCGGCAACCAGCAGAAGGTGCTGCTCGCGCGCTGGCTGCTGACCGATCCCAAGCTGCTGATCCTGGACGAGCCGACCCGCGGCATCGACATCGGTGCCAAGGCCGAGATCCAGAAGCTCGTCGCGCGGCTCTCCGCCCAGGGCACCGCGGTGCTGTTCATCTCGGCGGAGCTGGAGGAGGTCCTGCGCCTGAGCCACCGCATCGGCGTGCTGCGGGACCACCGCATGGTCGCCACCCTGACCAACGACGAGACCGTCACCCCCGAACGCGTTCTTGCCACCATCGCCACCGGAGAGGACTCATGACCCCGCACCCCGCCAAGGGCCCGTCGGCCGGCGGCGTCGGGCAACGGCTGCTGCGCCACCGGCTGTTCTGGCCCTCGGCCGTCCTGGCGGCCCTGCTGCTCGGCAATCTCGCCTTCACCCACGACTTCTTCGCCGTCCACGTCCGGGGCGACCACCTCTACGGCAGCCTGATCGACATCCTCCAGTTCGGCGCGCCGCTCGTCCTGGTGTCGCTGGGTATGACGCTCGTCATCGCGACCCGCGGCATCGATCTCTCGGTCGGCTCCACGGTCGCCATCGCCGGTGCGCTGGCCTGCGAGCACATCGCGGGCTCGTCGCATCCCGGCAGCGTCTCCACCGTGCTCGGGGCGGTCGCGGTCGCCCTGGGCGGCGCGGTGGTGCTCGGCCTGGTCAACGGCACGCTGGTCTCGCGTCTGGGCGTGCAGCCCATCGTGGCGACGCTGATCCTCATGGTCGCCGGCCGGGGCATCGCCCAACTGGTGTCGGACGGCCAGATCATCACCGTCACCAGCAGCCCGTACAAGATGATCGGCGGCGGCTACTGGCTGATGTTCCCCTTCGCCGTCCTGCTGGCGGCGGTGATCGTGGTCCTCACCTCGCTGGTGACCCGGCGCAGCGCCCTGGGACTGCTGATCGAGTCGGTGGGCGGCAACCCGGCCGCCAGTCGGCTGGTCGGCATCCGGGCGGCGGGCCTGCTCACCGTGGTGTACGTCTTCTGCGCCCTGTGCGCCGCCGTCGCCGGGCTGATGATCAGTTCCAACGTGTCCAGCGCGGACGGCAACAACGCGGGGCTCTGGATCGAGCTCGACGCCATCCTCGCCGTGGTCATCGGTGGTACCGCGCTGACCGGCGGCCGGTTCTCGCTCGGCGGGACGGTGCTCGGTGCCCTGATCATCCAGACCCTCTCCACGACGGTCTACACCCTGGGTGTCCCGCCCGAGACGACGCTGGTCTTCAAGGCCTTCGTCGTGATCGCGGTCTGCCTCATCCAGTCGCCCGTCTTCCGGGCGAAGGTCCTGAGCCGCCGGAAGCCGGCACCCTCCCGGCAGAACGCCGCGGCGGACGACAGCCCGCTCCCGCAGGAGGTACGTACATGAGCACCGGCATCGCGGGTGTCGCCGACACCCTCGCGCGGCCGTTCCGCGCCCCTCTCTCGCCCCGCGCCCGCACCCGCGTCCCGCTGGTGGTCACCTCGGTGCTCCTGGTGGCGATGTTCGCCGTCGGTTCGGCGCGGTACGACGGGTTCTTCTCCACCCAGGTGCTGCTGAACCTGCTGATCGACAACAGCTTCCTGCTGGTGGTGGCCATCGGGGTCACCTTCGTCATCCTGACCGGCGGCATCGATCTGTCGGTGGGGTCGGTGGTGGCGCTGTCGACCATGCTCACCGCCTGGCTGGTGGAGCGGCAGGGGTGGCCCCTGTTCGCCGTCATTCCGCTGGTCCTGCTGGTGGGCGCGGGCGGTGGCGCTCTCATGGGGTGGGTCATCCACACCTTCGAGATCCAGCCTTTCATCGTGACGCTGGCCGGCATGTTCCTGGCACGGGGCCTCTGCTACACGATCAGCACCGAGTCCATCTCCATCAGCGACCCGACGACGGTCACCATCGCCCAGACCCGGCTGGTCATGCCCGGGGGGCTGTTCGTCTCGCCCGCCGTGGTGATCGCGCTGGTCGTCCTCGCCGCGGCCTTCGTGGCGCTGCACCACACCCGTTTCGGCCGCAACGTCCACGCCCTCGGCGGCAACGAGACCTCCGCGCGGCTGATGGGGCTGCCGGTGGGCTCCACCAAGGTGGCCGTGTACGCGGTGAGCGGGCTGTGCTCCGCGCTCGGCGGGGTGCTGCTGACGTTCTACATGCTCTCCGGCTACGCGCTGCACGCGGTCGGCATGGAGCTCGACGCCATCGCGGCGACGGTGATCGGCGGCACCCTGCTGACCGGTGGCTCCGGCTTCGTCCTCGGCACCGCTCTCGGTGTCCTGGTCCTCGGCATGATCCAGACGGTCATCAACTTCCAGGGCACGCTGAGCTCCTGGTGGACCCGGATCGTGATCGGTGCGCTGCTCTTCGTCTTCATCGTGCTCCAGCGGCTCCTGGGCGGAAACCGGAAGCCCACGGGCTGACCCCCGCGGGCCCGGCCGCCGGACCCACCCACTCCCCCGGGCCCCCGCCCGCACCACCGAACCGACATCGAGGGACACACATGCACCACCCGTCCGAGTCACCGGCCGCCCCGCCGCAGGCGCCCGACGACCGTCCGGACCCCACCGGTCGCCCGTACCG
>NZ_JBHWZJ010000179.1:0-14523 GCF_042728415.1 Streptomyces sp. NPDC060198
GCCGGGACGACCGGGACGACCGAGACGACCGGGACGACCGAGACGACCGAGACGACCGAGACGACCGAGACGACCGAGACGACCGAGACGACCGGGACGACCGGGACGGCCGAGGGGCCGGCGGACACCGCCGGATCGGCGTCCCCGCCCCCGACGGCGCCCCTCGCCGAGGTCTCCGAGCTCATCCGCTCCGTCAACGGCCCCGTCCGCGACCTGGCCTTCTCGCCGGACGGCGCCTGGCTCACCTGGTCGCACCCGGGCATCGGCCGCTCGCTGCGGCAGATCAAGCTGGCCCGGATCTCCGGACCGGGCGCTCCGGTGATCGTGGACGTCACCAACGGCCGTTTCGAGGACGAGAACCCGGTGTTCACGGAGGACGGCCGGTACCTCGCGTTCCTCTCCTGGCGCGGCTTCGACCCGGTGTACGACGTCCACACCGGAGACCTCTCGTTCCCGCTGGGCTGCCGCCCGTACCTGGTACCGCTCTCCTCCGCGACCCCGTCGCCGTTCGCGCTCTCGCCGGACGGCCGCCCGGCGGCGGGCGGCCTCGATCCGCTGGACCTGCCGGAGGCCGGTCCGAGCGAGGGGACGGCGCCGGTCACCGTCGAGTTCGAGGGGCTGGAGAACCGGGTGGCGCCGTTCCCGGTGGCGGCCTCGAAGTACTCCGCGCTCCGCCCGGTCGCCGGGGGCGGACTGGTCTGGCTGCGGTGGCCCATCTCCGGGGCCCTGGGTGAGACCTTCGCCAACCCGGCGGACATGTCGGGCCGCCCGACGCTGGAGCACTTCAACATCGCCAAGGCCCGCAGGACCGAACTCGTGGACCACCTGGACTGGTTCGCGGTCAGCGGCGACGCGACCCGACTGGTCGTCATGGACGACGGGGAGTTGCGGGCCGTCCCGTCCAACGAGTCGGGCGACAGCGACTCCACCACCTACCTCGACCTGCGCCGCATCCTGCACGAGGTGGACCCGGCGGCGGAATGGCGGCAGGCGTACGACGAGGCGGGGCGCATCATCCGCTCCTACTTCTGGGAGCCCGACATGTGCGGGATCGACTGGTCGGGGGTGCTCGACCAGTACCGTCCGCTCGTCGAACGCGTCTCCTCCCCCGACGAGTTCGCCGATCTGCTCCGCGAAGTCCTGGGCGAACTGGGCACCTCGCACGCGTACGTCTCCCCAGCCCGCCGCAACGAGGGCCCTCCGCACTACCAGCGGGCGATCGGCCTGCTCGGCGCCAACCTCGTCTGCCGGGACGGGGCCTGGACCGTCCGGCGTGTCCTGCCCGGCGACTCCTCCGACTCCAAGGCCCGCTCCCCGCTCGCCGGTACGGGCATCCGGGAGGGCGCGGTCCTCACCCACGTGGACGGCCGCCCGGTCGATCCGCTCGCCGGCCCCTACCCCCTGCTGACGGCGGCGGGCGGCACGACGGTCGAGCTGACGTTCCTCCCGCCGGGCGGACAGGGGCGCCCGCGCCGCGTCGCGATCATGCCGCTGGTGGACGAACGGCCGCTGCGCTACCAGGACTGGGTTGCCAAACGCCGCGAGGTGGTACGGGAGTTGAGCGGCGGCAAGTGCGGCTATCTGCATATCCCGGACCTCGGCGGCTCGGGCTGGGCGCAGTTCAACCGGGACCTGCGGATGGAGGTGTCCCGGCCCGCCCTCATCGTGGACGTACGCGGGAACGCGGGCGGCCACATCAGCGAGCTGGTGGTGGAGAAGCTGACCCGCAAGATCCTCGGCTGGGACCTGACCCGGAACGCCCAGGCCGTCTCGTACGCCTCGAACGCGCCGCGCGGGCCCGTGGTGGCGCTCGCGGACGAGGCCACCTCCTCGGACGGCGACATGATCACCGCCGCGTTCCGGCTGCTGAAGCTGGGCCCGGTGGTCGGACAGCGCACCTGGGGCGGGGTGGTCGGCATGACCGGCCGGCACCGGCTGGGCGACGGCACGGTGATCACGGTGCCGATGAACGCCGCCTGGTTCGACACGTACGGCTGGTCGGTCGAGAACCACGGGGTCGAGCCGGACATCGAGGCGCTGCGCACCCCGCTGGACTGGGCGGAGGGCCGGCACGCGGTGCTGGACGACGCGGTGCGTCTCGCGCTGGAGCTGCTGGACGAGCGGCCGGCGGCGACCCCGCCGACGTACGACGCGGTACCGGACCTGCGCAGGCCGCCGCTGCCCCCGAGGTGACGCCCCGGGACGACGTGAGCGCGCGGATGCGGGGCGCGGCGGGCCCGTGGCTCCCCGCCGCACGCCTTTCCCCGCCGCGCGCCTTTCGCGCTCCGGGCACGCCGAAGAGGCGCATCCTGTCGTCCGGATGCGCCTCCTCGGCAAGTACCCACCGGCCGGAGCCGGTCAGCACCTCAGGCCGTCAACGGTCAAAGCGCTCGCGGGCCTTGTCGGTCGCGTCGTCGGCGCGGTCGCGGAGACCCGACTTCTCGTCGTCCCGGTCGCCGGCGCCCTTGGCACGGTCGCGCGCGGCGTCCTTGCCCTGGCCGGACTTCTGCTTGGCCTGGTCGGCGAGTTCCTGCGCCTTGTCCTTGAACTGGTCTGCGATACCCATGCTGTTCACTCCAGTGGGGTGCGTGGGGTCTGGGGAGACCGCCCCCGTGAGGAGCGGCCTCGCTCAGCCTCGCACGGTCGGACATACCGCGCATTTTGATCAACGACGCAGTGTGCCGACGGCTTTTCGACCAGCGCTTCGGCCTCCCGTTCGACCAGCGCGCCGACCGGTCAGCGGCGGGGCGCGCGTGCCTCCGTGTCCGCCGCTCCGCCCGCTCCGACCAGCCCCTTGGGGATGGCGTCGAGCCGGGAGGCGAACCGTTTCATCTCACGGGCCCCGACGGTGCCGATGAGCATGGGCAGGTAGCCCCGCACCGACTGCATCCCGCGCAGCCACCACTGGGCGTAGACGTGCGAGGAGCGCCGCTCGATACCGGCCACGATCCGGTCGACCGCCGGGCCGAGCGGGTACGTCCGGTTGGCGGGCCAGGGCAGCCGGCCGCGCAGCTCCCGCATGACCTCGTCCTGGTCGGCGCCTCGCACCATGTCGGTGTCGGTCCAGGAGAGGTAGCCGACGCCGACCCGCACACCCCGATAGCCGACCTCCGCCCGCAGGCTGTGCGCGAACGCCTCGACGCCCGACTTCGACGCGCAGTACGCACTCATCATCGGCGCCGGGGTGATCGCGGCGAGCGACGCTATCTGGAGGAAGTAGCCCCGGCTCTCCATCAGTACCGGCAGGAACGCGCGGCCGGTCACCGCGCTGCCGATCAGGTTGACCTCGATGACCCGCCGCCAGGCCACCGGGTCCGAGTCGACGAACGGTCCCCCGGTGGCGACCCCGGCGTTGGCGACGACCACGTCCACCTTGCCGAAGCGGGCCTTCACCTCCTGGGCCACCTGCTCCATCGCCTCGTGGTCGGTGACGTCCGCGTACCAGTGGGCGCTCTCGCCGTACAGCCGCTCCGAGACCTGCTTCAGCTCCTCCGGCTCCAGGCCGACCAGGGCGAGTGTGGCGCCGCGCGCGGAGAGTTTGCGGGCGAGCAGCTCGCCCACCCCGCGGGCCGCGCCGGTGACGACGACGACCTGTCCTTCGAGACTCCGACCGGCGCTCATACGACGTCCTCCTTCTCGTTCGTGGCGGTCCCGGTGAGGTGACCGGCGACAAGTTCACGGATCTTCGCGCTGACGGCTTCCGGCGCTTCGAGCGGTGTCATGTGGCCCATTCCGGGCAGCTCGGTGAGACCGAGGAAGTCCGGCAGCGCCGCCGCCAGCGCGCGGGCGTGCGCGGGCGGGGTCATCCGGTCCTCCAGGCCCACCAGTACGGCGGCCGGCACCCGCAGCTCCGGGACTTCCCGGTCCAGATCGAGGTCCGAGAGCACGTGCCCCCAGGCGGCGCGGGCCTTGCGGGGACAGGCCTGCACGATGCGCGCGCAGACGTCCACCCGCTCGGGCGACGAGCCGGGCCCCATGGTGGCGTACTTGAGCAGGGCCCGGGTGAGGGGGGTGACCGGTCCCAACGGGAGGGCCGCCCGCAGGAGTGCCCGGGTCCCGCCGGTGCGCGCGGGCTTCGGCCCGGTGAACACCCGGGCCTCGTCCGCCAGCCGCCCGCTGCCGGTGCTGCAGAGCAGGACGGCGGCGGCGTGCTCCCGGAACCGGGGGCGGCGGGCGGCGGCCATCAGCGTCATCCCGCCCATGGAATGCCCCGCCAGCACCGCCTTGCGGCCGGGCGCGAGGGTGGCGGCGAGCACCGCCTCCAGGTCGTCGGCGAGGGCGTCGGTGCTGTGTCCGCCGGGGCCCACGTCGGGGCTGCCACCGTGGCCTCGCTGGTCGTAGGCGATGACCCGGTGGTCGGCGGCGAGATCGGCGATCTGGGCGGACCAGAACCGGGTGCTGCACGTCCAGCCGTGCGCGAGGACGACGGCGGGCGCCTCCTCGGGGCCGTACACCTCGACATGGACGCGGGAGCCGTCGGCCGAGACGGCGAAGAGCGTCCGCTCGGGTACGGGCACGAGGTCCCCGGAACGCTGCCGCGGGAGTCGTGAGCTCATCGGGTTGCCTCCTCGGTCACGGGCCGGTCGGGTCCGGCGGGATCGGTGCCCTGCGCTGCCTTCGGGGCCCGCGACGGCTTCCCGGACCCGCCGGACCTCTGGGCGACCACCGTAGGCGGCCGTGCGGTCGCGGGGGCGCGGATCACGTCGTACTCCGCCAGATCGACTGACCTGGTGGCGCGGCGGAAGTCGGCCGTGGTACCGGGCCAGACGGTGGTGTTGCGGCCGTTCTCGTCCAGGTACCAGCTGGTGCAGCCGCCGGTGTTCCAGACGGTGCGCTCCATCCGCTTCTGGACGCGGTCGTTCCAGCCGTCCACCGCGGTGGGGCGTGCGGCGAGCGCCGTCCCGGTGCCTAGCACCTTCAACTGCCGCAGGTAGTCGGCCATGTAGTTCAGCTGGGACTCGATCATGAGGATCATCGAGGAGTTCCCGAGCCCGGTGTTCGGGCCGATGATGGTCATCCAGTTGGGGAAGCCGGCGGCGGTGGCGCCGCGCAGCGACCGCATCCCGGTCTTCCAGCTCTCGGCGAGGGTGATGCCGTCGGCGCCGACGACACGTTCGGCGATCGGCATGTCGGTGACGTGGAAGCCGGTGCCGAAGATGATCGCGTCGGCCTCGGTCTCCGTACCGTCCGAGGCGACGAGCGTCGATCCGCGGACCTCGGCGAGGCCGGAGGCCACGACGTCGACGTTGGGGCGGGCGAGCGCCGGATAGTAGGTGCTGGAGAGCAGGATGCGCTTGCACCCGATGCGGTAGTCCGGGGTGAGCTTGGCGCGCAGCGCCGGGTCCTTGATGGCCCGCGCCATGCCCGCCTTCGCCAGGGACTCGATCAGGCCGAGCCCGTCGGGGTACTTCGTGAAGGCGCTGACCTGCAACTCACGTATCCCCCACAGCAGTCCGCGCCGGGCGGTGCCGGTGGCGGGGACGGTGCGGTGCAGCCACCGCTCGGCCTTCCCGATGGCCCGGTCGACGCGCGGCATCACCCAGGGCGGGGTGCGCTGGAAGAGCGTGAGGCGTCCCACCTCCGGCTGGATGGCGGGCACTATCTGGATGGCGGAGGCGCCGGTGCCGATCATCGCGACGCGCTTGCCGGCCAGGTCGTAGTCGTGGTTCCAGCGGGCGGAGTGGAAGACCTCGCCCGGGAAAGTGTCGAGGCCGGGGACGTCCGGCGTCTTCGGGTCGGAGAGCGGGCCGGTCGCGGAGACCACGACGTCCGCGACGATCGTCGTGCCGTTGGCGCACTCGATCACCCAGTTGAGTGCCTCGGTGTCCCAACGCATCACCTTCACCTCATGGTTGAACCTGAGGTGCGGGCGGAGACCGAAGGTGTCGGCCACCCGCTCCAGGTACGCACGTATGTGCTCCTGGCCGGAGAAGGTGCGCGGCCACTCGGAGTTGGGCGCGAAGGAGAAGGAGTACAGGTGCGAGGGCACGTCGCAGGCGCACCCGGGGTACGTGTTGTCGCGCCAGGTACCTCCCACGGAGCCGGCCCGCTCCAGGACGACGAAATCGGTGATGCCTTCGCGGCGCAGCCGGACCGCGGCCCCGAGGCCACCGAATCCGGATCCGATCACCGCCACCCGTACGTGCTCGTGCTGGGCCATGCCGCCGCCTCCCGCGGTAGTCACACGACTCTGCCAGCAATCACTGGCACCTTTCGGAGGGTAGAGCAGGCCCGTACCGATGGGTAGAGGGCAGGACAAGGAAGTTACCGGCGGTACAACATAAGGTTCGCTCTGTGGCCGAAGGACATGAGCAACGCGAATACCGCATGGAGGAGCTGGCCCAGGAGGCCGGCATCACCGTGCGGACCCTCCGCTTCTACCGTGAGCGCGGGCTCATCCCACCGCCCCGCCGCGAGGGACGCATCACCTGGTACGACAGCCACCACCTGGCACGACTGCGCACCATCACCGGCCTGTTGGAGCGCGGCCACACCCTCAACGGCATCGCCGACCTCGCCGCCACCTTCGAGAGCGGACGCGACGTCGCCGAGGTCCTGGGACTGGGCGAGCCCACCGAGGAGACCCCGGTCCGGCTCACTCCGGAGCAACTCGCCGACTATTTCGAGGGCGAAGTCACACCGGAGAACCTCGCCACCGCCCTCGATCTCGGCTATCTCGCCACCGACGGCGACGAGATCGTGCACATCAGCCGTCGCCTGTTGGAGGTATCTGCCGAACTGGTGCGCGAGGGCGTCCCGTTGGCCACCGTCCTCTCCACCGGCCGCCGCATCCGCGAGCACGCCGAGGCACTGGCCGAGATCTTCGTCCGGGTCATCCAGGTGCACGCGGCGGACAGCCCCATCGACAAACTCCGCCCACTGGCCCGCGCGGTCGTGGACGCGGAGCTCTCGATGGCCCTGGACCGGCGGCTGCGCGAGAGCGACGACGCCCCCGACGGGCAACGACCCGACGGTGAAACGGAGTAGACAGCGGCCGACGGGGAGTCCATGGTCACCCGGTGACCTACAACATCACGCTCGTACGGGTGGAACCGGGGCTGACCGTCCAGAAGGCGCTCGACCGCCTCGACGCCGGCTACGACCCCGACGCCGAACCGCCCCCGTTCCGCCCCACCGACGCACACCGGGACGAGTGGGCCCGCATCCTGGACCGCGTCTCCCGGGAGGCCGAGGCCGGGGCCGTCGAGTCCACGGAGTACCCGTACAGCCTGACCCTGGAGACGGTCGGGCCGCCGGGGCGCGTCCAGCTCGACCACTGCGGGGAGACCGCCCACATCGAGGTCGCCCACCACCACACGGGGCGGCGGCAGCGGCGATCATGGAGATCGCCTACCGCATCGCGCGCATCGTCGAAGACGAATGCGGTATGACCGGACACGACTTCGAGGTGGACCAGCCCATCCGAACCGGCGACCCCGCCAGAGCCGCCGCCCGCCTGAGCGGCGTCTCCGACTGGGCGCTCCGCCACGCGGGCCGGACCGGCTGACGCCCGCCGCGGCGGAGCGACCCAGGCAACGGCAGCCGTGCGCGGACGAGTTGGCACATATGCGGCCAGGGGATGCCCCTACCCCAAGTACGGGGTGGCGCGACGCTCCAGAAAGTGTCCGATCCGTAGCCGCTGCGTGTGGTGCATGGGGAGCGAGTCGAGGTCTTCGGGTGCCACGAACCGGAGTTCGGTGGACTCTTCCGAGACGGCCAGAGCGCCGCCGACGACCCTCGCGGTGAAGCAGACATTGAACTGCCGACGCACTTCACCGTCGCTGTACGCGATGACATGACGCGGGTCGGTGTACGTACCGACGAGTCCCGTGATCTCCACGTCCAGACCGGTCTCCTCCTTGACCTCCCGCACGGCCGTGCCGGGCAGGGAATCGCCCATGTCCATCGCCCCGCCAGGGAGCGCCCACAGGTCGTTGTCCCGGCGCCGCTGGAGAAGCAGGCGGCCGTCCGCGTCGGTGACAACGGCGGAGGCCGCCACGACCAGGCTGTTCGGCTGGGGGGCGTGCGGGTCGTCGTAGTACTCGGTTCGGGCCATGCCGCTCACCCGTCCACGGGGCGTGCCGTGTCCCCTACGGCGTCGAAGCTCCCCGCACAGGTGTCGAACATGCCCCCGTCGGCATGGCGCCGCAAGCGCCCCATGGCTTTCCTGCGGCCGAGGGTGGGGGTCGAGAGTGGCTGGTCCCGCCCAGCGGCGTACAGCACGTACGACGCCCGCCTCGGCCCCGTCCGGCGACGCGAGGAACACAGCCGGACGAGGCTTTCCGCAGCCGCTTCCTACAGGTCGAACACTGCGGTCACGGGCGCGTGATCGCTCCACCGCTCGGCGTGGGCCGCCGCCCGCTCGACGTACGCCTTCACCGTGCGGGCCGCGAGGCCGGGCGTCGCCACCTGGTAGTCGATCCGCCACCCGGCGTCGTTGTCGAAGGCGCGGCCTCGGTAGGACCACCAGGAGTAGGGCCCCTCCTGGTCCGGGTGGAGGGCGCGCACCACGTCCACGTACGCGGCCTCCTCGAAGACCCGGGTCAGCCACTCCCGCTCCTCCGGGAGGAAACCGGAGTTCTTCCGGTTCGACTTCCAGTTCTTGAGGTCGGCCTCCTGGTGGGCGATGTTCCAGTCGCCGCAGACGACGACCTCGCGCCCCTCGGCGGCGGAGCGCTCCTTGAGCCCGACCAGGTAGGGGAGGAAGGCCGCCATGAAGCGCTCCTTCTCCTCCTGCCGCTCGGTGCCGACCTCGCCGGAGGGCAGGTACAGGCTGGCGACGGTGACGCCCGGAAGGTCGATCTCGGCGTACCGGCCGCTCAGGTCGAACTCCTCGGCGCCCTCGATCCCGAAGCCGCCGAAGCCGATCTGGATGCGCTCCGGCGCACGCCGGGAGTACAGGGAGACGCCCGCACGCCCCTTGGCGGCGGCCGGCGCGTGCACCACGTGCCAGCCCTCGGGATCCCGTACCTCCTCGGGGAGCTGGGCCGCCTCGGCACGTACTTCCTGGAGGCAGACGACATCGGCCCCGGTCTCCGCGAGCCAGGGGACGAAGCCCTTCTTCGCGGCGGCGCGGAGCCCATTCACGTTGACGCTGGTGACGGTAAGCACCCCCCGACAGTACCCAAACGAGGGCCCGCACATATGTACGCTTACCTGCGTGAATATCCAGCCCCGGTCGTACGACCACCCCGACGCCGTCAAGCTCAACGACGAGGTCCAGCTCGAATACATCGAGCGGTACCAGGACGGCGGCGACCAGACCTACCTCGATCCCACCATGTTCGAGCCCCCCAACGGCCTGTACCTCCTCGCCTACGACGAGCGGGAGCGCCCGGTGGCGACCGGCGGCTGGCGCGCCATGGAGCAGAACGAGGAGGGGTACGCCGACGGCGACGCCGAGGTCAAGCGGATGTTCGTCATACGTGAGGGACGTGGCCAAGGTCTCGCCCGCCGCATCCTCGGCCTGCTGGAGGAGGACGCCCGCGCGGCGGGCCGCACGCGCATGGTCCTGGAGACCGGCGACAAGCAGCCCGAGGCGATCGCGCTGTACACGTCGAGCGGCTACACGGTCTGCGAGAAGTTCGGCCACTACCGGACGTACGACAACAGCATCTGCATGGCCAAGCCGCTCCAGGAGTCCTGACGACGGCTCGCCCCAGGAGGCCGCGGCCCCTCAGCCGCGCGGGCGGAACGGCCGGTCCGGCAGGGTCACCCGCTCCAGCTTGTCGGGGTTGCGGACCACCCGGATGCCCACGATGCCCGCCGGGCCCGTCTCCAGCACGAGGACGTCGTCGGTGACCCCCGCCACGGTGACCAGCAGGCCGGGCTCGCCGTTCACGTCGACCCGGTGGTACCCCGTGTCGGGCAGCGGCGAGGACATCACGCCCAGCAGCCAGCGGGCCGCCTTGTCCGCGCCCCGGATCGGCCGCAGCGCCGCCTGGACCTTGCCCCCGCCGTCCGACCAGACGGTCACGTCGGGCGCCAGCATCCCCAGCACCCGGTTCAGGTCCCCGCCGACGCACGCCGCCAGGAACTCGTCGGTGACCTTGCGGCGCACCTCGGGCGCCGCCTCGTAACGCGGCCGGCGCGCCCGTACGTGCGAGCGCGCCCTGCTGCCGGCCTGGCGTACCGCCCCTTCCGTGCGGTCGATCATCGCGGCGATCTCCGCGTACGGGTAGCCGAAGACCTCCTTGAGGACGAAGACGGCCCGCTCCAGCGGCGACAGCGACTCCAGCACCACCAGCATCGCCAGCGAGATCGCCTCCGCCTGCTCCACCGCGTCGCTCGCGTCGGGCGTGGTGACCAGCGGTTCGGGCAGCCACGGCCCGACGTACGCCTCCCGCCGCGCGGTCGCCGAGGTCAGCCGGTTGAGCGAGAGGTTGGTGATCGTACGGGCCAAGTAGGCGCCGGGGTTGTCGATCCGGGCGTGGTCGACCTTGCTCCAGGCCAGCCAGGTGTCCTGGAGCATGTCCTCGGCGTCCGCCGCGCTGCCGAGCATCCGGTACGCGATACCGAACAGGGCCGCGTGGTGCTCCTGGAACCGGGCGAGTGCCTCGTCGATCGGTACACGGGCCATGACGGGTGCCTTCCGGGTCGGTCGTGAGGTGTCTTCGCAGCAGTGACAGAACAGCGCCGCACGATGTGACATGCCCCGGCCGGTGGGCCCCCGCCCGTCGAAGCAGGCTACCGGGGGGCGAGCGCCTTGACCCGGCGGAGGGTGAGGGTGGTCTCCGCCGTGAGCACCCCCGGCAGCCCGGCGATCTTCTCCCCCACGAACGCGTACAGGTCGGCGGTGGTCCGGCAGAGCACCGAGACGACGAGGTTGGTCCGGCCGGTGACCGCCCCCGCGAACCGCACCTCCGGGTGCCGGGCCACCAGCCGGCCCGCCTCGACCAGGTCGCGCGGGGTGACGGTGAGCCAGCACAGGGCCTCGACGCCCCGCCCGAGGGGCACGTGGTCGTACTCGACGGCGAAGTACAGCACTCCGGTGGAACGCAGCCGTTCCAGGCGCCGCTTGACGGACGACTCGGACTGGCCGGTGACCGACTGGAGTTCGGTGAGCGGGGCCCGGCCGTCCCGGGCGAGCGCGGCGAGCATGGCCTCGTCGGCCGGGTCCAGCGCGACGGCCACCGGAGCGAGGGCCGGCGGCACGGTACGCAGCTCCAGCTCCTCCTCGGCGTCGAGCGCGCTGATCTTCCTCAGCCAGCCGAGGGCGTTGCCGTAGTAGGAGTGCAGCACGCAGTGGGCGGTGACCGAGGTGACGTCCGGGGTGCGCCTGATGCGTTCCAGGAACAGTTCGTCGCGCTCGCGGTCGCTCCTGGGGCGGATCGCGCAGACGACCTCGGACCCGTCGGCGACCAGGTCGATGTAGTGGGTGTCGGGCCGCCGGGCGAGCGCCGCCGCGAGCGCGGGCGCCGAACCGTCGGCGCAGCCGAGCCGCACGATCCAGCCCGTCCGGCCGAGGCGGCTGTCGTCGGCCGTGCCGACCACTCGCAGCCCCGCCGCGCTCCGCAACCGTCTGAACCGGCGCGCGACCGTCTGGTCGGAGACCCCGAGGACGTGGGCGATCCGGCTGAAGGGTGCCCGCCCGTCGAGTTCCAGCGCCTGCAGCAGCTTCAGGTCCAGGGTGTCGAGCGTGCGGGGCTCCACATGGCCTCCCGGTCGGTCCGTCGGGCCCGGCGCGCGGGCGGTCCACCCGACCGTACAGAAACCGCCGGTGACCGACGCGCGCACGACCTTCCCCGGCGCCCATTCCTGGACGGGAAAAGAATCCTGCCCACCACCGAATTCCGAAGCCCTCCCCGATTCCCTCCACCTTGCACCCGCCCAGATGTGCGAGCAAGGAATTCCGCCGAGAAAAAGGGAATCCGACACCGCACGCCCCCCTGCGAGGGATCTCGCTCACGCCGCACACCCAGCGGAGCGCGGAAGCACACATCACCCCAGCTCAGCGACCCTGTATGCCATGGCGGATCCCCTTTGCCCCACCGGATACGGCCAGAAGCCGAGCCGGCTCGACCGAGGAGACGGGGAAAAGTCGGGGAAAGTCCTGGGAATTTCGGGAGCGCATCACGGAACGCCCGGGAAGACGACGGGAGCGCAAACTAAACGTGCACTCCCCCTTCCTTCCCCCTTTCCTTTCCGGCCGTTACGTTCGCCACCCATCGGCCCGGTGCACCCCGCACCGGGACCGGTCCTACGAGATACCGGGTGGTCGAAATGAGCCGAGGAACTGTTCTGGTGGTCGGCGGCGGGATCGGTGGCCTGTCCACCGCCGTCGCGCTGCGGGAGTCGGGATACGACGTCAACGTCGTGGAACTGCACGAGGACCTGCACTCGTCCGTGTACGGCGTCGGCATCATCCAGCCGGTGAACGCCCTGCGCGCACTCGACGCGATCGGCTGCGCCGAGGCGTGTCTGGCCGTGGGGTACGCGACCACGGCGTGGGGGCAGGTCCACGACGTGGACGGCAATCTGGTGCGGGAGGTGCCGGGGGCCCGGATCGCCGGCTCCGGGCTGCCGCCGATGAACGGCCTCACCCGCCCGCAGCTGCACCGCATCCTCACCGACCGGGCGCGGGGGGCCGGGGTGACGATCGAGTACGCCAAGACCTTCACGGAGCTCGTCAACGGTCCCGAAGGCGTCGACGTGACGTACACCGACGGCACCGGTGGCCGGGTGGACTTCGTCGTCGGCGCGGACGGGGTGTACTCGAAGGTCCGCCCGTACGTCCTCGGAGGGGAGCCGGCCCCGGTCTACATCGGGCAGTCCGCGTTCCGCCTCAACATCCCCCGCATCCCCGAGATCGACCGCATCATCCTCCAGCACGGCCCCACCGGCATGGCGGGCTTCGTGCCGATCGGCCCCGAGTTGGCGTACTTCTTCTTCAACACCGTCTGGGAGCAAGGGCGTTGGCTGGAGCAGGATCAGATGGACAAGGTCCTGCGGGAGCTGCTGGCCCCGTTCGGAGGGCTGGCCGGCCACGTCCGTGACACGTACGTCACCGATCCGGCCGCCATCGTGTTCCGGCCCGAGGAATGGCTCATCGCACCCGCCCCCTGGCACCGCGACCGGATCGTGCTGATCGGCGACGCGGTCCACGCGGTGACCCCGCACCTGGGCCAGGGTGCGGCGCAGGCCATCGAGGACGGGGTCGTCCTCGCCGAGTGCCTGGTGACGCAGGACAGCCCCGAGCAGGCGTTCCGTCTGTACACCGAGCGCCGCTACGAACGCTGCAAGCTCGTCGTGGAGTCGTCGGTCGCCATCGGCGAATGGGAGATCGACCCCACCGGCAAGGAGGACTTCGACCATGCCGGACTCACCCAGCACGTGCTGGAGACGATGGTCCAGCCCTTCTGATCCCCCCGTGTACGCGCGCCGGCTCCCCTCTCCCCGACCTCGACGAAGGGCGACCATGCGACTCTCCGCAGGTACGCGCAGCGCACTGGCCACGGCGGTGGCCCTCGGCACGATCGCGGTCCTCGGCGGCTGCGGCAGTGGAAGCGGTCCGGGGGACGGTTCCGCCGTCACTCTGGGCTTCGTGAACGGCGACACCAGCGAGTTCGCCACCTGCCTGCAGAAGGCCGTGGAGCGGACGGCGAAACAGGAGGGCGCCCGCCTTCTGCTGGCCAACTCCCATCAGGAGGCGGGCAAGGAGCTCTCCAACATCGAGGACATGATCACGCACGGGGTGGACGCGCTCGTCGTGCAGACCGTCAACGTCGACGCCTTGGAGGGGGCGGTCGCCCACGCCGAGTCCGCAGGCGTGCCGATCTATCTCACCTCGGTCGCCACCGACGACGTCTCCGGCATCCTCGGAGCCGCCGTCGTGGACCTCCACCGGCTCGGCGAAATGGACGCCGGGTGGGTCGCGAAGGACGCGGGCGGGAAGCCCGTGAAGGTCGGTGTCGTCGCCGGGGCGCCGGGTGCCGCCTCCGACTTCATGGTGTCCGGCTTCACGGAAGCGCTGCCGGCCGGCGCCGACGTGGTGGCGAACCAGCCGGCCATGTTCAACCCGGTCAAAGCTCAGGACGTGGCGCAGAACATGATCCAGGCCCACCCCGACCTGGACTACGTGTTCGTCGCCAACGAGGAGATGGCCCTCGCCGTCCGCAAGACCTTCGACGCGGCGGGCGCGCACGACGTCGAGATCGTCACCGAGAACGGTACGGACGCCGGACTGGCCGCGATCCGCGACGGCAGACTCTCCGCCACGGTGGCCAACTCGCCCAAGGTCATCGGAGAAACGGCGATCGAGCGGACTCTCGCTCTGCTCGACGACGGGGCGCCGGAGAGCGGGAAGGCCGCGGACAAGATCACCGACATCCCCCTCACCATGGTCACGGCCGAGAACGCCGACGACGCGCCGCAGTACTGCGACCGCTGAGAGCTCGGGCCCGCTCCGGCGGGGGTAGGGGGTGAGGCCCGGGGGCACCCGCGGGGGGCCCTAAACCCAGCCCGGCGCCCTCAACCCGGGCCGGCCCCCAAAACCCGGGCCGGGGCCCACAAACAAGGCCGGGC
>NZ_JBHWZJ010000180.1:0-14504 GCF_042728415.1 Streptomyces sp. NPDC060198
GACCTGCGTCGGAGGCCCTTTCCGCTCTTTCCGGAGCTTGTGGTTCCAGGCGGCGAAAAGTCCCCGAAGAGTCCCCCGAGAAGTCCCTCCGACAGAGCTGAAAGTCCCAGAAAAGTCCCTGGGCCCAAGGAGATCGCAGGCCCCTGAGCTGGGTTCCCCGAAGAGGCCGCGTGGACTCGCGGCTCCTGTGGGCGACCGATGGCCGAACGCGTGGACAACGTGCATCAGTGGTGGCTGAGACTGGTGACGGGGCGGCTGGATACGAACACGGAGACCACGACGACCAGGGTAGGAGGTGCCTCGGCGGACTGGCCCTGGTGGAGGCGATGACAACGCCACCCTCACCGGGTGTGAGGGGATGCCGAGCCCACGTACAACGGCTCCGGTGCCGAACCAGGCTGCTGCATCGATTCCGACGCGCTTGTCATGCGAAGGTCGTCGGTACGAATCCGACAGTGGGCTCCGGGACGAACCCCAGGTCAAGCGTTTGACCTGGGGATCATCCATTCGGCGACCATGGAATTGCCGGTGTGTCAGCCGGAGTCCTCGCCGGACGGTCTCGGTGGCCGAGTGGTGGCCGAACGTCGAGAATCCCGTCGGAAGGACGGGTGTTCGCCGGGCCGACCCATTGGTGGTAGGCGTCTACGTCGACGTTACTGCCGCACACGATGGTGGCGACGTGTCGGCCGGCGAAGCGGTCACGGTCTTCGAGGATCGCCGCGATGCCGAGTGCGGCCGAGGGTTCGACGACGAGGCCGGCGTGGTCGAGAAGCATCCGCATACCGGCGACGATCGACGCCTCCTGGACCAGGACGGCGTCGTCAGCGACCAGGAGCAGGTCGTCCAGGACGGCCGGGATGGGACGTCGGCCGGCAACGCCGTCAGCGATGGTGTCGGTCGAGTCGGTGGTGACGACGCGCCGCTGGTGCCAGGAGCGTGTCATCGCCGGTGCGCCCAGCGGCTGGACGCAGATCACCTCGACCCCGGGCGCCAAAGCCTTCACCACATGGCCCACACCGGTGGCCAGCGCCCCGCCGCCGAGAGCGATCAGAACGGCGTCGAACGACGATGCGGTGTCCACCAGCTCCAGGCCGATGGTCGCGGCGCCCTCGCAGGTCTCGATGTCCAGGCTGTCCTCGACCAGCCGGATGCCCCCGTAGCGCGCGATGTCCGCCGCCCGCTCGCGAGCCACCTCGTGGTCGCCGTCCACCAGCTCCAACCCGGCACCCAATGCGCGGATGCGATCGAGCTTGGCCCGAGTCGCGAAGCGGGATGCCACGACGGTGACGTCGAGCCCCCGGCCGCGACCGGACCAGGCGAGGGCTTGACCCAGATTGCCCGCGCTCGCGCACACCACGGCTCGCGAGCCGTCATCGACGAGTCGGCTCGTGACCACCTCGGTGCCGCGGGCCTTGAAGCTGCGGACCGGATTGGCCGTTTCGAGCTTGACGCTCACCGCGCATCCCAGGTGGGGCTCCAGCGCCTCGCAGCGGTACAGCGGAGTGTCGAGAAACATCGGGTCGATCACCTGGCGAGCCGCCCGGATCCGAGCAACGTCGAGACGCGTCTCCTGCACGACACAGCAGCCTAGCGGCACCGACGCTGGTTCCAAGAGCAACTGCCAGGCTGCGCAGGACACCCTTCTTGACGGCGCCGGAGGCAACGCAGGGGTCCCCGACGTCGGTCGAGGAGTCCGTAGGGGGGCGACTGCACCCTGACCACAACGGCCCGAGTCGGGCCGTTGTGGAGATCTCGGTAACGGCCGCCACTCCGGTGGTCGCCCCGCCGGATGAACCCGTACGGTTTCCACTCCTGTCGCCTACACCACCACAGGCGTGGTGCTCGTGCGGACTGCGCCGGTGGTGGTAGAGGACGCGGAGACGCTTGCGTACACCGCGCGTAGCGCGTCACCCCCCTTCTCCGCCGGCCGCACAGGCCCTTCCTCGGCCGGGCGGCATCCGTCGGCCCGGGCCGCTGGCCCGCGAGCGCTCCTACGCCACCGGGGCGGATCCGGTGCCCGAGGATGCGGCGAGGGCTTCGTCGAGATCGGCGTACAGGTGAAGAACCGTGTCGGCCCCCGTGATGCTGAAGAGCCGACGCAGCGCCATGGACGGTGCGGCGATGCGCAGGAGACCCCGTTGGTGGGTGAGAAGGATCAGCTGGAGGAACGTCGAGTCCCCGAAGGTGACGCGGGCGGCGTCGAGGACGAGGCCGCCATGAGAGGCGAGGGCGACCTCGATGTCCCGCCTCAGGGGTTCGAGGGTGTCTTCGTCGATCTCTCCGTGAGGCGCGACCACCGGTAGGGGGCGTTCGCCGACGGGACCGCCAAGTGTTGTCATCGGGCAAATGTTACCTGTGTCCCTTCAGAACGCGGCAAGCCCCGGATTCCGATGACGACAGGTGCTCGCCCCTCCGCCGACGAGGAAGCATTGCCGGGACCTCTGCGTCACGAAGGGGGGCCCGGTGGCCGCCCGGCCATGTCGCCCGGCGCCGGTCTCAGCCGCGGGTGCGAAGGGTCGCGGCGGGGGTGGTGCCGTAGAGCCGACGGTACGCGGCTGCGAAGCGGCCGACGTGCGGGAAACCCCAACGGGCGGCTATCCGCGTCACACTGGACGTGCCGGGGTCCGCGGTCTTCAGCTCGCGGTGCGCACGGATGAGGCGCACCTGCCGCAGGTAGCCGAGAGGGCTCGTGTCGGTGTGCCGGCTGAAGGCGTACTGCACGGCCCGTGGGGTGACGAACGCGGCGGCGGCGATGTCGGACAGGCCGATGGCCCGGTGGGCGTTCTCTTCGATGAAGGTCCTGGCCCGGCGCAGGGTGCCGGTATGGGCGTCACGGCTGTCGACGCGATGGCACTCCTCCTGGTAGGCGGTGCTGGGGAGCGCGGAGAGGGCGACAGCGGCCAGATGGTGGGTGGCGGTGGCGACGACGAGTGGGTCGGGGGCGGTGGGCCCCGTCAGGACGTGGTCGCGGAGGAAAGCCACGGTGCCGCCCAACCGGCGGTTGGCGCCGCCGTCGAGTGCGCGCCGGCCGGTGAGCCGGACCGGCCCCGGAGCGCGGTGGGCTCCCGCGGCGGCCACCGTGTCGAGCACGGCCGGGTCGAACATGGTGGTGGTGTAGCGCGCGGAGTGCAGGGCGCCCGTGTAGGGGCGGTCGGGAGGGGCGATGAGGAAGGTTTCGCCCGGGCCGTAGACCTCGTCGCGGCCCTCGGTGGTGTCCACCATGCTGCCGCTGTGCACGGTGATCAAGCAGATCCGGCCCAGAGGGTTGGCGGTGTAGGACATGGTGTAACCGAAGGTGAGGCGGTCGACGGTCAGGCCCCCGGCAGCGGTCCTCTCGATGCGCGTCTGCGTGTCGTTGGGCCGGCCGCCGATGCGCATCGGCGTGTACACACGCGACAGGAACTCCTCCGTCGCTCCCAGGTCGGTGCTGTCGAACCGCTCCGTGTCCACCTGTGCCTCTTCATGTGCGCTCCGGCGGGGGCGTTCCCCGCGTAAGCGTACGACGCCGCCACATGCGGTTCACGGGTGCGGCGGGGACGAGTGGGCGAGGCTGACGGCCACCGCTCGGGAGTGCCGGTCTGCGGGCGGCGAGGCTCCGAAGGGTCGGAAAACGAAGAGCGGTGGCCTCTGCCGCGAAAGGCCGACCGTGAAGTGCGGCTCCGCGGGTGTGCCGGACGGGGAGAAGGGCATCCGTGGCGTCGAGCGGCCCACCGCGGCAGGGGGACCCTGTCGTCCACGCACCGAGAGAGGTCTGCAGTGCTCACACCCCACACCGCCCGGCACAGCAGCGGGCGGGCCGAGGTCACGGCGCACCAGGACGTATGTGACGGCCGATCTGTGCTGTACGCGCGGGGGGCCTTCGACGCAGCCACCACCGGAGTCCTCGACCAGTCCATCGGCCGGGCGCGGACGCCTCGCATCGTGGTCCATTGCTCCGCCGTCACCTTCGCGGACGTGGCCTTTCTGCGCGCGCTGTGCGAGCGCGACTCGCACGGCACCCGAGTCCTCGTGACCGCACCGTCCTTTGCCGTGCGCCGCCTCCTCGACGCCACGGAAACCACCACTCGCTTTCTCGCCGAGGGCGACTCCGCTCCCGCGTCGTGGAGCTGCTCCGGCGCGGACACTCTGCGCGCCGGCTGACGGCTCGACGTTCCCGAAGACCCGCGCCGGGCCGACTGCCGGAGATCCCTCTCCCCGGGGGCGGACGGGTCACGTCCGGCAACCGGTTCGATCCGCGTGGCTGCACGGCGGAACTCAGGTGAGGGAGATGACGGCTTCGATTCTCTTTCCGGTGGCGGTCGGGACGACGGACAGGCTCTTCGTCAAGCGGATGACCATCGGCCACCCGTAACCCCCCACGGCGTACTCGCCCGGTGTGCGCGGGCGGACGACCGGCAGCTCGGTGCTCTCGTCGGCGACCGACAGGAAGAGTTCGTCGTCCTGGATCCGTGCGGAGAAATCCGTGAGCCCTCCGCCGTGGCGGGATGCGTTGGTGACCAACTCGGAGGTCACCAGAAGGGCGTCTGTCCCTACGGTGTCGTCCCGGAATCCGTCGTTGCCGGGGACGAACCGCTCGCGGAGCAAGGCCTCGATGTGATCGCGGGCGTCGGCCGCGCTCGTCGGGAGGGGGGCTCCCTTGACGAGAACGCTTGCAAGCTCCCCGCTCACGCCGCCTCCATTGCCCTCTGCTGCACCACCTCGTCGGTCCCATATGCCCACCGATCCCGCACCTACACAGGTCGGTGGCCACCCGTGACCAGGCTTTCCCCGATCGGTCCCCCCAGTCGAAAGCCCGGGTCGGCGGCGGGCGCCGACGTTGCCGGACAAGAGGCCGCCCGGCGGCTCGGGCGTGACGCCGAGGTCCCTGTGGCCCGGGGCCGGCGCGCCCCCGATCGCCCCGGTGCGCCTCCCGGAGGTCCGGTTGCCCCCCTGGCGGGCCCCCGCGAGCATGAGGGGGTGGAAGACGGAGAGCCGTCCCCGGAGGCGGCGCGGCAGGAGCAGCGCGCGTTGCGTGTCTCGATGGCGGTCTCGGTCGTGCTCGCGGTCGCGGGACTGGCGTGGGGGCTCGTCGCCGGGTCGCAGGTGATCCTGCTCGACGGCGTCTACACCGTGCTCGGCATCGGCCTCTCCTGGCTCGCGCTCCGCGCGTCGCGCACCGCCGCGGCCGGACCGACGCGGCGCTTCCCGTTCGGGCGCGAGTCGCTCGTACCGGTGGTCGTCGGGGTGCAGGGCCTCGCGCTGCTCGGGACACTCGGCTACGCCGCCGTGGAGGCGGTACGGGTCATCCTGGACGGAGGCTCCGAGGTGGCGGCGGCGGGCCTGGCCGTGTACGGAGCGGTGACCGGTCTGGCGTGCCTGGCGGCGTACGGCCACCTGGCGCGGCGCTGCCCGCGGACGGACCTGATCCGTACGGAGGCGACCGTCTGGCTCGCGGGGGCCGTGACCAGCCTCCTCATCGCGGTGGGCGGGGTGGTGGCGCTGGTCCTGGGCACCACGGTGTGGAGCGGCGCGAAGGCGTACGCCGACTCGGTGCTGGTCCTGCTGAGTTGCGCACTGCTCGGCACGCTGCCCGTGCGGATGCTCCGGCAGGCCGCGTCCGAGCTGCTGGAGTCGGCTCCCGAACCGGTGGTGCGGCAACGGGTCGGGGAGGTGGTGGAGCGGGTGCGCGCCGCCGAAGGGCTCCCCGAACCGGTTCTGCGTACCAGCAAGGTGGGCCAGAAGCTGTACGTGGAGGTCACGTTCGTGGTGCCGCGGGACAGCTGGGACGTCGCCGGCGAGGACCGTGTGCGGCGGGCACTGCGTGAAGGGCTCGCCGCCCTGCCCTACGAACCGTGGAGCGTCGTCGAGATCACCTCGGACCCCGGGCTGTTGCTTTGAGGCGCCGGTGATCCGGGCCGGTGCCGCCGGTGTGCCCCGTGGCGGAGCGCGTCCGCCGTTCACCCCTCGCACCCGCTGATCGAGCCCCGATCGAGCCCCGATCGAGCCCCGATGCCGCCGAGCCGGCCGCGCTCTTGCGGGAGAGAGCGGCGGACGGCTTCGTCCTCTCGCACAGCCATCTGCCGGAAGGGCTGGACCTGTTGACCCGGGGTGTGGTGCGGAGCTGCGCCGGGCGGGACTCTTCCGGCACGACCACGAGGGGCCGCCCCTCAGACACCGCCTCGGCATCGCCTGACGCCGGGCGACCGGTGCCCCGGACGACGCGTGCACCACGGCCGACGTCCGGAGCACCCCTGGCGGTGGGTAATTGGCCCATTGCGCACCGCGCACGGCCGGTGGGCGCTAGCGTGGTCGCCGTGGACGACCTCGACGCCGACGAAGCCGACAAATGGCCCCTCCCGCCCCCCTGGATGTGGGACTGCGGAGACTGCGTGACCCTGTACCGGCGGATGAGAGAGGCGCCCGAACTCGCGGCGGCGGCCCGGGAGGAGGTGGGTCCCGGCATCGACTGCGACCCCTTCGACCAGGTGATCACCACGCAGATCCGGCTCTCCCAGCACATCGCCAACCAGCACACCGCGCACGTACCCGACACCGTCCCGTCGTGCGGACGGTGCGCCTCGGACGTGGTGTCCACGACGATGCCGCGGGCGCTCGTCCTGGAGCACCGGGCCCGTCATCTGGTGGTGCCGCCCAGCATCGTGGGCGGCATCTGAGAACCGGGGCGCGGAGCGCGTCACGCCTCCTCCTCCGGCAGCGCCGGGGGGAATCCGATCAGCCCGAGCCGCTGGGTCGCGCGGGTCAGCGCCACGTACAGGTCGTTGACCCCGCGCGGAGAGCCGGTCCTGATGCGTTCGGGCGCCACGACGACGACCGAGTCGAACTCCAGGCCCTTGGACTGCCGCGCGTCCAGGATCACCACCCGGGCCGCCAGGTCGGGTTCGGCTCCGTACGAGGACCCGGGCAGGGCCCTGGCCAGCTCGGCGTGGAGTTCCCGCGGCGCGATCACCGCGAGTTTCCCCTCGTACAGGGCCTCGCGGGCGACGGCCTCGGCCGCCACGCGTACCAGCTTCTCCGGCTCCGCGTGAAGGGTCCACGGCGTGACACCGGTGGAACGCACCGAGCGGGGCGGCTCGAAGGAAGGGTCGGTCTCCCGCCGCACCTCGGCGGCCGTCTCCATGATCTCCCGCGGCGTACGGTAGTTGACGTCCAGGCGGGTGTGCTCCCACCGGTCGCCGACGTACGGTCCGAGGATGCCGGCCCAGCTGTCGGCCCCGGCCGCCGAACCCGTCTGCGCCGGATCGCCGACCAGCGTCATGGAGCGGGTCGGGCACCGACGCATCAGCAACCTCCAGGCCATCGCGGAGAGTTCCTGCGCCTCGTCGACGATGATGTGGCCGAAGGCCCAGGTCCGGTCGGCGGCGGCGCGCTCGGCGGCGCTGCGGTGGTCCGCCTCCTCCTGCCGCTTGGCGAAGCGTTCGGCGTCGATGATGTCGTGAGCGGAGAGGATCTCCGCGTCGTCCTCGTCCTCGAAGTCGGTGGAGCGGGAGCCTTCGGAAAGGTCCAGGACGCCCTGGGCGTACGCGATCCGCTGCCGTCGCTCCGCCTCCTCGGCCGCCCGCAGGCCGCTGTCGTCCTCGCCGAGCAGTTCGGCGGCCTCGTCGAGCAGGGGGATGTCGGCGGCGGTCCACTCCGTGCGGTCCGTCAGACCGGTGGGGTCCGTGTCGTCGCGGCGGACCGACTCCGCGTCCCCGGCCGGAAGTCCGGTGGGAGCCGCGAGGTACTCGGCGAGGAACTGCTGGGGGGTGAGGCGGGGCCAGAGGCCGTCGATCGCCGCGTGCACCTCCGGGTTGGCGGCCACCTCCTCGCGCAGCTGCTCCACGTCGGAGGGGTCGAGCAGATTGGGGCCGCCGAGAGGGTCGGCCCCGATACGGTCGGCTAGCTGCCGGGTCAGCGCGTCGACGACCCCCGAGGCGAACGGGCGGCGGGCGAGGTTGTGCGGCAGCCCGGTGTTCCGGGCCTCCGCCCTCACGCGGAGGACCGTGTCGGGGCCGAGGAACAGGGTGTCCTGCTCGTGGGCGATCCCGATCGGCCCCGCGGGCAGGCGCTGCCGGCCGGCGACCGCCTCGCGCAGGACCTCGGCCATCCGGGCGGAGCCTTTGACGGCCGCGGCCCGCGGGGTGTCGGTGCCGGTGGCCCGTACCCCGGGGAAGAGCTCGTCCGGGGTGGCGAGCAGCACGCCGGTCTCGCCCAGGGAGGGCAGCACATTGCCGATGTAGCCGAGGAAGGCCGGGTTGGGGCCGACGATCAGTACCGCCCGGCGGGCCAGCTGCTCGCGGTACGCGTACAGCAGGTACGCGGCGCGGTGCAGGGCGACCGCCGTCTTTCCGGTGCCGGGCCCCCCTTCCACCACGAGCACACCCCGGTGCGGGGCACGGATGATGCGGTCCTGCTCGGCCTGGATGGTCCGCACGATGTCGGTCATGCGGCCGGTGCGGGTGGCGTTCACGGCGGCCAGCAGCACGGCGTCGCCGTTGGGGTCCTCGTATCCCGTGCGGTGCGCGGGCGCGGTCTCGTCCAGATCCAGGATCTCGTCGTGCAGGGCCGTGACCCGCCGTTCGCGCGTGCTCAGGTGTCTGCGGCGCCGGAGCCCCATGGGGGTGTGGCCCGTCGCCAGGTAGAACGGGCGGGCCACCGGTGCGCGCCAGTCGACGAGCAGCGGGGTGCGCGCCTCGTCTTCGTCGCGGATGCCGAGCCGGCCGATGTGGTGGTGCGTGCCGTCGCGGAGGTCGATGCGGCCGAAACAGAGCCCGTCCTCCACGGCGTTCAGCGTGGCGAGGCGGTCCGACTGCTCGGCGACCATGACGTCCCGCTCCAGTCGGGCCTGCCGGCTGTGCACGGGCTGCCCCAGCGAGCCCCGCACGGCGCCTTCGGTTCCCTCCCGCAGGGTGTCGAGTCGCTCGTGGAGCAGGGTGACGAATTCCTGCTCGCGAACCATTTCCTCGCTTGACAATGTCACTCCGTAAAAGATAGGATCAGCCCTGTGAATTTCTCCCGTGAAAGTGCGTGAGGATGGCGCCGCGAAGATGACGCGTCGACATCACGGGAAACATTCAGTCTAATCGGACGATTGCCTCGGACGCCAATGCGGTCCGGGGCGTTTTTGCGTTCCGCGGACAAACGCCCCGGACGCTCCCGTCCCGAGCGGTCCCGCCCCGTTCCCGCGCATGCCGGGCGGGCGGACGCGGTCCGGCGTGCGCGGGGCGCGGCGTAGCCTTCCGCCATGGAGTTTTCCGCCGAGCCCCCGTCAGGTACGGACGCGGCCGTCCCGGGGCGGCGGCCCGCCGCCGACGGCCCCATGGCCGCGCCCGAGGTCACCTATACCGAGTGCCGCCGGTGCGGCACGCTCATCGCCGGTCTGGACGGGCGCTACGCCTGTGCGGGCTGCGGATGGGTCAACGACCACTCGGAGGGGCACCGTGCGCTGCCGACCGCCGAGGACGACCCCGACTTCCCCGGAGCGGCCGCGTCCCGGCACCCTGCGGCCACGGGACGGGCCCGTGGCGCGTCCCGGCCCCGCCCGGAGGCGCGGGCGGACTGACCGGAGGCGCCTCCGATCCGGCCGGGGCCGGTCACTCGCGGGTCAGGGGCGGCGGGGCGGCCCGTCGATCAGGGTGGCGAAACCGTCCAGGAGGCGTTGCAGGCCGAACTCGAAAAGCATGTCGAGATCGAAGTCGTAACCGGCTCCGGTGATGCGCTCCAGGGTGGGGAACGCGCCGGCCGAGAATGCCTGGCGGAGTTGTGGTTTCTGCGTGTCCATCCACTCGTCGCTCGTCAGGCCGGTGAATTCCTCGGCCACGGCTTCGGGCTCGATATTGATCGCCGTTCCCCGCACGTAATTGAACAAGGTGACGTGGATCGTGAAGTGTGTCTGCCTGTCGAGTCCGCGGCCGTCCAAGGCCTGAAGCACCCACTCGGTGAAGGGCATGGCTCCGGCGAGCAGCTGCGGCCGGGTCACCGACAGTGCCGGGGCCAGCCACTGATGGCGGCGGAACGTCTCCCACAGCAGGCGCGCGGCGCATTCCAGTCGCTCCCGCCAGCCCGTCGGGTACTCGGCCGGAAAGCGCCATGCGGAGCAGGCGGCGTCCATCATCTGTGTCACCAGGTCGTCCTTGTCGGCCACGTGCCGGTAGAGCGACATGGTCGCCGCGCCCAGCTCGTTGGCCACCCGCCGCATCGAAGCCGCGCCCAGTCCCTCCGCGTCCGCGACGGCGATGGCCGTGGCGATGATCCGCTCCCGGGCGAGCGCGACGCCGGCGCCTTCCGGAGCGGCAGCCCCGCCCGGAGTCCGGGGGGTGGACCGGGCCGCACCCGGGGCGGGTGGAACCGCCGCCGGGCGTCGTGTCCGGGCGGTGCCCTCGACCACGGTGCCCACGCCGGGCACCGGCCGTACCAGCCCCTCGTGCCGCAGCTCGGCGATGACCTTGGTCGCGGTGGCCATGGCCACCCCCCACTGCCGGGCGATCTCCCGGGTGGAGGGGATGCGGTCACCGGGGGCGAGTCCCCCCGACTCGATCCGCCCCCGCAGAATCGCGGCGATCCGGCGGTACGGCGGCACCGGCACCGGCGCCCGCCCGGGTTCTCCGTGCGATTCCTCTGGGCGGACCATGACACCTCCGTACTAGTGCACCTCTGCGGGGCGCACTGTACCGCGCCTGCTGGGGTGAAGGGCTCCGGTCGTCGCGGGGGCGCCCCGAATTGTGGTGCACCCGGAGTTCGTGTGCTAGTGCACCTGAGGGTGAACTCCCTCGTTTTGCCGGGGATTTGCAGGTTGTGCAGAGGTGTGCGTACGCCGTACATTCGACGGCATGAGAAGAAATGACGTACTCATCTCCGGCGCGGGCATCGCCGGTCCGGCCCTGGCGTACTGGCTACGCGCGGCGGGCTTCGACGTCACGGTCGTCGAACGGGCGCCGGGTCCCCGGCCGGGCGGGCAGACCGTGGATCTCCGTGGTGCGGGCCGGGAGGTGATCAGCCGTATGGGCCTCATGGACCGGGCCCGCGCGCTCGCCGTCGACCAGCGCGGCCTCGCCATGGTGGACGCCCGGGACCGGGTCACCGCCGCGATGCCGACCGCCGCCTTCGGAGGGGAGGGGATCGTCTCCGAGATCGAGATCCTCCGCGGCGACCTCGCCCGCCTCCTGTACGACGCGACCCCGCCCACCGCCGGTGCCTCGCCCGGCGTGGAGTACCTCTTCGACGACACCGTCACCGCCCTCGTCCAGGACGACGACGGCGTCACGGTCACCTTCGAGAAGACCGGCCGGCGCCGCTTCGGGGTCGTGGTGGGGGCCGACGGGCCGCACTCCGTGGTCCGGTCGCTCGCCTTCGGCCCCGAGGTCGACTTCGTCCGCCCGCTGAACTGCTGGACCGCATGGTTCACGGCCCGGGAGGACTGGGACCTCGGCGGCTGGTTCCGGATGTTCAATGCTCCCGGCGGGCTCGTCGCCTCCGCGCGCCCCGGCCGGCTGCCCGGTGAGATCAAGGCCGGACTCAGCTTCCGCGCGGAGCCCTTCACCTACGACCGTCACGACGTGCGCGCCCAACAGGACCTGATCGCCCGTCGGTTCGAGGGCGTCGGGTGGGAGGTCCCGCGCCTCGTCGCGGCGATGCGCACCTGCGACGACTTCTTCTTCGACTCGCTGGGGCAGGTGCGTCTCGACAGCTGGTCGCGCGGGCGGACGGTGCTGCTCGGCGACGCCGGACACTGTCCCTCGCCCCTCACCGGCATGGGGACGAGCCTCGCCCTCGTCGGCGCGTACGTGCTGGCGGGCGAACTGACCCGGCCCGGCGCCGGGCACCTGGACGCCTTCCGGAACTACGACCGGATCATGCGCCCCTACGTCACCCGGGCGCAGCAGCTCCCGCCCGGCGGCGCCTCGGCGTACGCACCGGACGGCGCGCTCGCCATCCGGCTGCGCGCCGCCTCGATGCGGTCGATGAACCGCTGGCCCGTGCGGCAGGTGCTGGCCGCCCAGTTCGCCAAGGCCGGGGACATCGACCTGCCCGTCTACGCCCACCTCCCGGCCGGGCCCGGCCTCAGCTCTCGCTCGGGTACGCCGTCTCGTACGCGGCGCTGAACAGCGCCTTCACGTCGTGCCCCGACAGCCCTTCGGTCCGCGCCTGGACCAGCCACGCGTCCAGGGAGGTGCGGAGCGGCGAGTCGGGTCCCGACTGGGGCCGGGCGAGGTTACGGGTGATGAAGGTGCCGGCCCCCTGGCGCACTTCGGCGAAACCGAGGCGCTCCAGCTCCCGGTACGCCTTGAGGGTCGTGTTGGGGTTGACCTTGGTGCCGGCGGCCACCTGTGCGGCCGTGGGCAGCTTGTCCCCCTCCTGGAGGGCGCCCATCCGCAGGGCCTGCTCGACCTGGTGCACGATCTGCAGGTACGTGGCGATGCCACTGCGCCGGTCGATGCGGAAAACGACCACTGCTCTTCACCTTCCGCTCGACTGAGGAGACTTTACGGACACGGGGGGCGTGCCGTCACAGCGGGCGCCGGGAGACACGCCACACGACGAACACCGTCAACAGCGCCGTGGCGGCGAGCAGGATGCCTGCGCCGGTCCACTGCATGGCGTTCATCTGGTCGTATTCGAGGTACTCGACGACGTTGTTGACGATGCCCTTGTCCTTGATGCAGGCGTTCTGTGCCGCCTCGGTGGCCTTGGCGCAGATGCCCCAGCCGTAGAGCGTGCCGTCCGCGCTGCCGACCCAGCTGTCGAGCTGCTGCACGTCCTGGTAGCTGCCGAGGGAGCTTTCCGCGTTCAGCGGGTACGTGTACAGGTGGCTGGTGCCGAGCCCGTCGCGGAACCGGTCCCAGAGGACGTTCACGAACACGGAGAAGCCCAGGGTCACCACCATCGCCATCAGCACCCGGCGCAGCAGGACCCCGATGGTGATGCCTGCCGCGGTCAGGAACAGGCAGAAGGCGGGCAGGACCGGCCCGGTGCCGTTGAACACCGACCCGTCCAGCCAGACGGCGGGGAAGACCGAGCGGTACGGCTTCCACCACCAGGTGAAGAGGACGGAGAGCACCAGGCCGGCGAAGAGGGCGACGCAGTAGCCCAGCGTCAGCTTGGCGATCAGCCAGCGGCGGCGCGCCACCGACTGGGTGGTGACCAGTTGCGCGGTGCCCTGCTCCGTGTCGGAGGCGATCAGCGGAGCGCCGACGAGCACGCCGAGGAGCGTCGGGAGCAGGCCGAGGGCCAGCGTGACGTAGTTCCAGACCCGTGCGGGGACGGCCTGATCCGGCGCGCTCTCGCGCGGCCACCCGGCCGCGTGCAGCGTGTCGATCATCTGCCCGCGCTCGTACGCGATCACGGCCGCGCCGAGGACCACCAGCGCGAGCACGCAGTACAGCGTCGCCCGGTGCTGGCGCACCACGAGCCAGGCCAGTCCGCGCAGCGGGCCGCGCCGGACGGTTCCCGCCCCCGTGGTGGGGTCGGTCAGGGTGGTCGTGGTCATGATGCGGTGATCCCCTCGGCGTCGGTGCGGGCACCCGGGGCGACGAGTGCGGGCGCGTCCGGTGAGCGGAGGTGGGCCAGCAGCACCTCCTCCAGGCTCGGTTCGGTGATCTGCCAGTCGCCGGTGAGCGGCCCCTCGGCGCGTACCAGCGCCTGGAACTGGCGGCCCTGGACCCGGGACTCGATCACGGTGTGGCGGGTCAGCTCCGGCGGCAGCCCGCCGTCCGGCGCCAGTCCGGTCACCAAGGCGTGGGCAGGGACGAGTGCGTCGGTTTCACCGGCCATCCTGAGCCGCCCCTCGGACACCACCAGCAGGTGGTCGCACATGTCCTCCAGCTCGCCCAGCATGTGGGAGGACATCAGCACCGTCGTTCCGCGTTCGGCGGCCTCGGCCATCAGCAGGGTGCTCATCTCGTCGCGCGCCAGCGGGTCGAGGTCCGACATCGGTTCGTCGAGCAGCAGCAGGCCGGGGCGCTTGCCGAAGGCGAGCGCGAACGCGACCCGGGTGCGCTGGCCGCCGGAGAGCGTGCCGACGCGCGCCTCCAGAGGGACCTGGCCCGAGCGGACGATCCGCTCCGCCGCCGCCATGTCCCAGCCGGGGTTGAGTTCGGCGCCCATCCGCAGTGTCTCGGCCACCGTGAACCGCTTGAAGAGCGGCTTTTCCTGGCCGAGGAAGGCGAACCTGGGCATCGCCGACGCGTCGTCCGACGGGATGCCGAAGATCTTCAACTCGCCCTCGGTGGGGGCGATCTGCTGGGACGCGATGCCGAGCAGGGTGCTCTTTCCCGCGCCGTTGGGGCCGACGAGACCGCAGATCCTTCCGGCCGGGAGCCGGAAGGAGAAGTCCCGCAGCGCCCAGCCGCGGCGGTAGCGCTTGCTCAGTCCGCGGGCCTCCAGGGCCCATGGCCCGGAGGTCTCGCTCGGTGTGCTCGGGTGTTCCACGCCTCGCCCCAATTCCATTAGTCAACTAATGGAATCATGGTCTGTAGGTCGGGAAACTGTCAAGGCGCCCTCACCCGGTAGTGGTTCGGGAGGGCGTGACC
>NZ_JBHWZJ010000181.1:0-14270 GCF_042728415.1 Streptomyces sp. NPDC060198
GGCGTGACCGGTGCCGTCCGTCAGCCCTCGCGTACCGACATCGGCCCTGGCCACTGATCTTGCCCCGGCGACGACGGCGACGCCGGCCCCGGCTCTCGCGTGCCGGCCCCGGCTCTCGCGTACCGGCCTCGGCTTCCGTGTACCGGCCTCGGCTTCCGTGTACCGGCCTCGGCTTCCGTGTACCGGCCTCGGCTTCCGTGTACCGGCCTCGGCTTCCGCGTGCCGGCCCGGCTCCCGGGTACCTGCCCGGCTCCCGGGTACCTGCCCGGCTCCCGGGTACCTGCCCGGCTCCCGCGTACCGGCCTCGGCTCCCGCGTACCGGCCCGGGCCCGTCCTACGTGTTCACGGCCGCTGCTCCCGCTTCAGCCGCGCCGAGGTGAACCGGGTGGCGGCGACCGTCGTCGGGTCCTCCGGCCACGGGTGCCGGGGGTAGCGCCCCCGCAACTCCGTGCGGACGGCGCGGTACCCCTCCCGCCAGAACGAGGCCAGGTCCGCGGTGACCGCCGCCGGCCGCCCCGCCGGGGACAAGAGGTGCACCAGCACGGGCACCCCGGCCACCGAAGGCGTCTCGGCCAGGCCGAACAACTCCTGGAGCTTCACCGCGAGCACCGGCTGCTCGCCGTCGTACTCCACCCGGATACGGGACCCACTCGGCACCTCGATCCGCTCCGGTGCCAGCTCGTCCAGCCGGGACGCCTCGCCGGTCGCCCAGGGCAGCAGCCGGCGCAGCGCCTGTCCCGCGTCGATCCGCCCCAGGTCCGCACGGCGCCGCGCACGCGACAGCTCCGGCTCCAGCCACTCACCGGCGCGCGCCAGCAGAGCCTCGTCCGACACCTCGGGCCACGGCGCACCCAGGACCCGGTGCAGGAAGGCCAGCCGGGCACGCAACTGCTCGCTGTCCCGGGTCCACCGCAGCAGTCCGGTGCCCTCCCGGCGCAGCCCTTCCAGGAGGGCGGTGCGCACCAGCTCCGGGGCCGGCTGCTTCAGCGGGCGCACCGCCAACTCCACCGCCCCCAGCCGGTCCACCACACGCGCAACGATGTCGCCGTCGCTCCAGCGGACCTCCTCGCCCCGGAACCGCAGGTGCCCCGCGGCCAGCACCGCGGTGTCCTCGTCGATCACCGCTGCCAGCCTCACCCGGGCCGATGCGGCGTGGGTGGGCCGGTCCGCGACGGCGACCGCGAGCCAGGGCGAGCCGCGGAGCCCCGAGCCGTCCCGCAGCTCCGCCCCGGTCCCCGACGCCATCAGGAACGCCTCCCCGCCCCGGCCCCGCGCCACCCGCTCCGGGAACGCCAGCGCGGCCACCAGTCCGGCGGTGGCGTCGTCCGTGACCGGGGTCGCCCCGCCCGCGGACCTGCCGCCCGCGGAACCGCCGCCCGCAGAACCGGCGGCAGGCCCGTCCCCGGCATCCCGGTCGCCCAGCGAGGACGACAGCCGCCGCACCTCCTGGCGCCAGCGCACGGCATATCCGTCGCCGCCACGGCGTGCGGTGCGCAGGGCCGCCGCCAGATCGTCCCCGTACTGGCGGGGAGGCTCCTCGCTCAGCAGGGCCACCACCTCGGCCGCCCGGCGCACCCCGACCTCCCGGGCTCCGTCGACCAGGGCCCGCGCCAGGCGGGGATGGACACCGAGGCGGGACATCCGTGTGCCGCGCCCGGTCGCCCGCCCGTCCGCGTCGACCGCCCCGACCGCCCGCAGCACCTCGCGGGCCGCGCCCATCGCTCCCGCGGGTGGCGGGTCGAGCAACGCGAGGTGCACCGCCCCGGGGTCGCCCCAGCACGCGGCCCGCAAGGCGAACGCCGCCAGGTCCGCGACCCGGATCTCCGGGGCCGGAAACCGGGGGAGCCGCCCGTCCTCCGCCTCCGTCCAGCACCGGTACACCGCACCGGGAGCCTCTCGTCCGGCACGGCCCGCCCGCTGACGTCCTGTCGCCTGCGAGGCCCGCACCGTCGTCAGGGCACTCAGCCCCCGGGCGTGATCCGTCCTGGGCTCCCGGGCGAGGCCGCTGTCGACCACGACCCGCACTCCGGGCACGGTCAGCGACGACTCCGCGACCGAGGTCGCCAGCACCACGCGCCGTCCCGCGCCCGAGTCTCCCGCCAGGACCGCGTCCTGCACGGCGGCCGGCGCCCGCCCGTGCACCTGGAGCACCTCCGCACCGGTCCCGGTCAGCCGGCCGGCGACCTGGGCGATCTCACCGACACCGGGCAGGAAGCAGAGCACGTCGCCGTCCCGCTCCGCCAGCGCCCGGCGCACCACCGAGGCGACATGCGTGAGCAGTGCGGGATCGACCCGCATTCCGTGCGGCGGCCGGACCGGGGCGGTGGGCGGTGCCCAGACGACTTCCACCGGATGGGAGATCCCGGTCGCCTCGACGACCGGGGCGCCGCCGAGCAGGCGGGCCCAGCCCTCCGCGTCGGTCGTCGCGGAGGCGGCGACCAGCCGCAGGTCGGGGCGGAGCGTCTCGCGCACGTCCAGCAGGAAGGCGGCGGCGGTGTCGGCGTCCAGATGGCGTTCGTGGCACTCGTCGAGGATCACCACGTCGGTGCCGGAGAGTTCCTGGTCGCGCTGGAGGCGCTGGAGCAGCACCCCGGTGGTGACGACCTCGACCACGATGTCCGGGCCGGCCACCCGCTCACCGCGCACGGTGAAGCCGACGCGCCCCCCGGGCCGCTCGCCGAGGAGCCAGGCCATGCGGCGGGCCGCGGCGCGGGCGGCGATCCTGCGGGGTTCGGCGACCACGACCTTGCGCGGCGGGCCCTGGCCGGTCAGCCCCGCCAGGGCGAGCGGCACGAGGGTGGTCTTGCCGGTGCCCGGCGGCGCGCAGAGCACGGCGGTGCCCCGCTCGTCGAGCGCCCGGCGCAAGGCGGGCACGGCGGTGCGGACGGGCAGGTCGGCCAGGGCATCGGTTCGGATCACGCCCCCAGTGTCGTACGGCTGTCCGGGCCCGCCCCACCCCCGCACGGGGGAGCCGCCTCCCTCGCGTGGGGGAAACGGCACCTGGCCGGGGCCGGCGGATTGAGGGCATGCCGTTCGTATCGTGCCGGGATCCCCGAGCCGGTCCGATCCGAACGGAAGCCCCGGCCGGGTCCGCAGGTCCGGCAGGTGTCCGGTCCGCCGGTGTCAGGTGTCCGGTCCGGCCGGTGCCCGGTCCGGCCGGTCGGCGGGTGCCGTGGGCCGGTGCCGGCGGGGTCAGTCGCGTTCGCAGACGAAGATCGCCGTGCCCGGGATGAGGTTCCCGCGCAGCGGCGACCAGCCGCCCCACTCCTGGTGGTTCCACTCCGGCCACTCCGGTTCCACCAGGTCGACCAGGCGGAAGCCGGACGCGACCACGTCGCGGACCCGGTCGCCCAGCGTCCGGTGGTGCTCCACGTAGACGGCCTCGCCCGATTCGTCCTGCTCCACGTACGGGACACGGTCGAAGTAGGACGCGGCGACGGACAGGCCCTCCGGCCCCGGCTCGTCGGGGAAGGCCCAGCGGATCGGGTGGGTCACCGAGAAGACCCAGCGCCCGCCCGGCCGCAGGACCCGGCGGACCTCGCGGAAGACGCGTACCGGGTCGGCGACGAAGGGGACGGCGCCGTAGGCGGAGCAGGCCAGGTCGAAGGAGCCGTCCCGAAAAGGCAGCACCCCGGCGTCCGCCTCCACCAGCGGCACCTCGTCGCCGATCCGCAGGGCGTGCTGGAGCTGCCGGTGGGAGAGGTCCAGGGCCACCGGGCGGGCTCCTTGGGCGGCCAGCCAGCGGGAGCACTGCGCCGCACCCGCACCGATCTCCAGGACGTCGCGACCCGCGAGGGCGGCGGCGGGACCGAGCAGACCGGCTTCCGCCTCGTCGAGCCCTTCCGGCCCCCAGACGAACCGGTCGTCGCCGAGAAAGGCCCCGTGGTCGCTCTGGTACTCGTCCGCGTTCCGGTCCCACCAGCCGCGACTGGCCCGGCTGCTCTCCGGGTCGCCCGCTTCGCGGCGGGTCGCTTCGGGTTCGGTTCCGTAGGTCTCTTGGCTCATCGTGTCCGTCGTTGTAGTTTGCCTTTACCCGCCGCGCGCGGCGGGGTGCAGGGAGTGTCCGTGCGGTGTCCGCTCCCGGCGCCGGCCTCCGGCGACGCGGGGTGCGAGGAATTCTCGGACCCGTACCGGCCCGGATACGGCCTCGACGCGGTCGAGTTGTGCCGGATATGACCCGTTGCGCCCTGCGTGTGCGCCTTCGCGCATTGACCGTGTCCGGCTGCCCCCGTATGCTACAAGTTGCGCTGCGAGCCTGCGCGCCTCAGACCTAGCAGGCCGCGCTCGCGTCTGTTGCATGTCCCCTCGGTTGTCGAGGTGTCTCCCGGAGACGGGTCGGGCACTTTCCAGGCTGTCCGGCTTCTGCAGAGGCGATAAGGGCTCACGGCGTAGCAGTACCTACGACTCACTGTCCGTACCGGAGCCCTTTCCCACATGACGAGCAGCACCGAGACCACCGCCACCACTCCGCAGGTTGCGGTCAACGACATCGGCGACGCGGACGCGTTCCTCGCGGCGATCGACGAGACGATCAAGTACTTCAACGACGGCGACATCGTTGAAGGTGTCATCGTCAAGGTCGACCGCGACGAGGTTCTCCTCGACATCGGTTACAAGACCGAAGGTGTCATCCCGAGCCGCGAGCTCTCGATCAAGCACGACGTCGACCCGAACGAGGTCGTCAAGGTCGGCGACGAGATCGAGGCCCTGGTTCTCCAGAAGGAGGACAAGGAAGGCCGCCTGATCCTCTCGAAGAAGCGCGCGCAGTACGAGCGTGCTTGGGGCACCATCGAGAAGATCAAGGAAGAGGACGGCATCGTCACCGGTACCGTCATCGAGGTCGTCAAGGGTGGTCTCATCCTCGACATCGGCCTCCGTGGCTTCCTGCCGGCGTCGCTCGTCGAGATGCGTCGCGTCCGCGACCTCCAGCCCTACGTGGGCAAGGAGCTCGAGGCGAAGATCATCGAGCTGGACAAGAACCGCAACAACGTGGTCCTGTCCCGCCGCGCCTGGCTGGAGCAGACCCAGTCCGAGGTTCGCCAGACGTTCCTCACCACCCTGCAGAAGGGTCAGGTCCGCTCCGGCGTCGTCTCCTCGATCGTCAACTTCGGTGCCTTCGTGGACCTGGGTGGCGTCGACGGTCTCGTTCACGTCTCCGAGCTGTCCTGGAAGCACATCGACCACCCCTCCGAGGTTGTCGAGGTCGGCCAGGAAGTCACCGTCGAGGTTCTCGACGTCGACATGGACCGTGAGCGCGTCTCCCTGTCGCTGAAGGCGACGCAGGAAGACCCGTGGCAGCAGTTCGCCCGGACGCACCAGATCGGTCAGGTCGTCCCCGGTAAGGTCACCAAGCTCGTTCCGTTCGGTGCGTTCGTGCGCGTCGACGAGGGCATCGAGGGCCTGGTCCACATCTCCGAGCTGGCCGAGCGCCACGTGGAGATCCCGGAGCAGGTCGTCCAGGTCAACGACGAGATCTTCGTCAAGGTCATCGACATCGACCTCGAGCGTCGTCGGATCAGCCTCTCGCTGAAGCAGGCCAACGAGTCCTTCGGCAGCGACCCGGCCTCGGTCGAGTTCGACCCGACCCTGTACGGCATGGCCGCGTCCTACGACGACCAGGGCAACTACATCTACCCCGAGGGCTTCGACCCCGAGACCAACGACTGGCTCGAGGGCTTCGAGGCGCAGCGCGAGGTCTGGGAGACCCAGTACGCCGAGGCGCAGCAGCGCTTCGAGCAGCACCAGGCCCAGGTCATCAAGTCCCGCGAGGCCGACGAGGCCGCCGCTGCCGAGGGCGCTGCCGCCCCGGCCGGCGCCCCGGCTGCCTCCGGCGGCAGCGGTGGCGGCGGCTCGTACTCCTCGGAGTCGGCCGACAACTCCGGCGCCCTGGCGTCGGACGAGGCGCTCGCCGCCCTGCGCGAGAAGCTGGCCGGTGGCCAGAGCTGAAGCTCTGACCCTGGCAGCCGCTGACGGACGGCGGTAGCAGGAGACACGTAGGTACGGCATGAGGCCCGTCCCCTTCGGGGGGCGGGCCTCACGCGTGTCCCGGGGACCCGGCCGTACGGCTCAGGGAGTGACGCCGATGTTCGTCAGGCCCAGGCCGCCGGTCGCGGTGTTGTCGGCGTACACGGTCGTGGAGCAGGCCGAGGTGTTCGCGGTGACGTTGATGGCCAGCCTCGGGGTGCCGGTGGCGCCGGTGAGATCCGAGTGGTTGCCGCGGAACACGGTGCCGCAGCCCCAGCCCGGCTGCTGGGTGTGGGTCTCGTAGCCGGTATTGGTGGTGCGGGAGCCGGTGTTGCCCTGGACGAGGACGCCGTTGCCCTTCACGTCGACCCAGGAGTCGTCGTAGTTCGCCCCGGTGAGCCCGCTGCCGTCGAAGGTGTTGCCGATGATCCGGGCGCCGGTGGTGCCTTCCTTGATGTCGACGTTCTCGCCCCCCACTCCGGGACCGATGACGTTGTCGGTGATCAGGACCCGGTCGCTGTTGTCGGTGAGGTCGCCCGCGGTGCCGACGTAGACGCCCTCGCCCATGCCGCGCCCGTCGTGGCCGGTGTCGTAGATCCGTGAGTTCCGGATGACCCCGTCCTTGCTGGACGTACGGAAGTGCACGCCCTCCATGTCGAGGTCGTGGACGGTCACCGAGTCGATGACCACGCCGTTGGCGGAGTCGGTCACGATGCCCTTCTGGCCGCCGGTGACGGTGACACCCTCGACGGTCCAGTACGAGGCACCGTTGAGGTGCAGCCCGTAGCCGCCGCCCGCGGTGAGGACCGCTCCGGCGGAGCCGGTCAGAGTGATGCGGGCGTCGGCGGTGCCCGCGACGGTCACCTTGAAGTTGCCGGTGTACGTGCCGTCCGCGAGGTGGATCGTGTCGCCGGGGACGGCTGCCGCGAGCGCCGCCTTGAGCTGTTTCGCGGTGCTGACGTCGACGGTGGTGGCGGCCCCGGCCGGACCGGCCGAGGCGAGGGTGAGGCCGCAGGTGACGAGGGCGGCGGCGAGCAGCGGTGCGAGGGGGGTACGGGTGCGCATGGAGGTGCCTTCCCGGAGAGTCCAGACTTCTCGTACGTGAATCGGACGCAAGGAGCTGAACGTGCTGCCCCGAGACGTTAGGCGGGCCGACAGCGGAGCGTCAAGGTCTGGACCATTGCCCGGATATCGGTCCGCGTTCTTCCGTGAGAGAAACATGTGGGATACACGAGTAACTGACGGCCCGTAACACGCGCTTGCCAGTATCCCGGCATCACCAAGATCCACGGAGGAGTCGGGACATGACCTCTACATCCAGCGCGCCCAAAGGTGCCGCATCCGGTTCGAGCCGCCGCAACTTCCTGCGCCAGGTCGGCCTCACCAGTGGCGCCGGAGCCATGTTCGCCACCATGGGAGCCCTCGGCCTGGCCCCCACCGCCCAGGCCGCGAGCCGCGAGCCCGTCTTCCGCGCCCCCAGCAAGGGCGACTTCAACCTGAAGGGCCGAGGAGCCGCGAAGGTCGTCGTCGTCGGTGGCGGCATCGCCGGCCTCGCCTCCGCCTACGAGCTCGGCAAAGCGGGCTACGACGTGACGATCCTGGAGGCCCGGAGCTTCACCGGTGGTCGCAACACGACGATCCGCGGCGGTGACACCACCACCGATCTGTACGGGAACAAGCAGACCGCGAAGTTCCACGACGGTCAGTACATGAACGCGGGACCCGGCCGGATTCCCCAGTGGATGGTCACGCTCGACTACTGCCGCGAACTCGGAGTCCCCGTCGAGGTGTTCACCAATGTGAACGCCAACGCCTACATCTTCAACGAGCGCACCGGCATGAAGGCCCCGATGCGCTACCGCACCGCCAAGGCCGACATGTACGGCTATGTCTCCGAACTCCTCGCCAAGGCGACCGACATGGGGGCCCTGGACCGCCAGATCACCGCCGAGGACCAGGAGAGGCTCCTGGAGTTCCTGAAGGAGTTCGGGGACATCGGCGACACCCTCGAATACACCGGCAGCCCGCGCCGTGGCTACCGCGTCGACCCCGCCGCCGTCGGCACCCCCGGTGAGGTGCTCGGGGACGTACCGACCGCCTCCGAGATCTTCTCGACCAACGTGGGCCGCTACTTCTCCTTCGAGTTCGAGTACGACCAGGCGATGCTGATGTTCCAGCCCGTCGGCGGCATGGACCGCATACCGGCGGCCCTGACCAAGGCGATAGGCGGCCGCCGCATCCGTACCGGCGCCGCCGTCACCGACATCCACGACACTCCGCACGGCGTCACCGTCACCTACACGCAGGACGGCCGCACCCACACCATCGACGCCGACTACTGCATCGCCGCGCTTCCCCCGAACATCCTCGCCAAGACCTCGCACAACCTCGGCTCCGCCGTGCAGACCGCGCTGGAGGGGTGCAAGCCCTCGTCGGCCGGAAAGATCGGCCTGGAGTACAAGAACCGCTGGTGGGAGACCGACCACCGGATCTACGGCGGCATCACCGAGACCGACATGGACCTCTCCCACATCTGGTATCCGTCCTACGGCCACAACGGCGACCGTGGTCTGATCATCGGCTACTACAACACCGGCACCAACGCCGACTCCTACGCCGCGCTCGCGCCGAAGGACCGTGAGGCCCGCGCCCTCGCCCAGGGCGTCAAGATCCACGGCGAGAAGTACCGCACCGAACTCGCCTCGTCCTTCTCGCACCACTGGCGCCAGACCCCCCACCTGGAGGCCGCCTGGCACTCGCTCTCCGGAGGCCCGGAGGCCGCCGCCTTCGCTCCGCTCAACAAGGCGGCCGGCCGCGTCTACTTCGCGGGCGACTACCTGAGCAACACCGACGCCTGGCAGCACGGGGCGTTCACCTCGGCCCGCAAGGCCGTGACCGCCCTGCACAGCCGGGTGCTCGCGTGACATCCGGGCCCGCGCCCGCGTAAACACCCGATGACGGGGCACGGACGGGGAATGTCCGTGCCCCCCTGGGCGTTCTCCACTCGGAACACGAGGAGGAGCGGTAACTGTGCCTGATCCGCAGAGTCTGTACGAATGGGAGCCGAAGGGGCTGGCCGCCGTCGACATGGCGCTTGCCCAGGAGTCGGCCGGCCTGGTCATGCTCTATCACTTCGACGGGTACATCGACGCCGGTGAGACCGGCGAGCAGGTCGTCGACGGACTGCTGGAGTCACTGCCCCACCAGGTGGTGGCCCGCTTCGACCACGACCGCCTCGTGGACTACCGCGCCCGGCGCCCGCTGCTCACCTTCCGGCGCGACCGGTGGACGGCGTACGAGACCCCGACGCTGGACGTCCGCGTCGTCCAGGACGCCACCGGCGCACCGTTCCTCCTGCTCTCCGGTCCCGAACCGGACGTGGAGTGGGAGCGGTTCGCGGCCGCCGTCGAGCAGATCGTCGAACGTCTCGGCGTTCGGCTCTCGGTGACCGTCCACGGCATTCCCATGGGAGTGCCGCACACCCGCCCGGTCGGCCTCACCCCGCACGGCAACCGCGTCGACCTGATGCCGGGCCACAGCACCCCGTTCGACGAGGCGCAGGTTCCCGGTTCGGCGGCCGCGCTCGTCGAGTACCGTCTGGCCGAGGCCGGTCACGACGTGCTGGGCGTCGCCGCGCACGTCCCGCACTACGTCGCCCGGTCCGCCTATCCGGACGCGGCGCTCACCAGCCTCGAAGCCATCACCGCCGCCACCGGCCTGGTGCTGCCCACCGTCGCGCACTCCCTGCGCACCGCCGCGCACCGCACCCAGACCGAGATCGACCGGCAGATCGGTGAGGGCGACGAAGAGCTCGTCGCCCTCGTCGAGGGGCTGGAGCACCAGTACGACGCGATCGCAGGCTCCGAGACCCGCGGCAACCTCGTCGCCGAACCGGTGGACCTGCCGTCGGCGGACGAGATCGGCCTCGAATTCGAGCGCTTCCTCGCCGAACGCGAGGGCGACGCCTGACGGCGGCCGTCCGGCACACCGCCCCGGTGCGCCGGACAGCCGCCACCGGGTGGGACGCGCGCCCGCCCCGCCCCGTAGGCTGCCGTCCATGCTGAAAGTGGGCCTGACCGGCGGCATCGGCGCCGGCAAGAGCGAAGTGTCCCGGCTGCTCGTCCAGTACGGAGCGGTGCTGATCGACGCCGACCGCCTCGCCCGCGAGGTCGTCGCCCCCGAAACGCCGGGACTCGCCGCTGTCGTGCGGGAGTTCGGCACCGGCGTGCTCCACGAGGACGGCAGCCTGAACCGGCCCGCCCTCGGCGCGATCGTCTTCGGCGACAGCGACCGGCTCGCCGCCCTCAACGCCATCGTGCACCCCCTGGTCCGGGACCGGACCGCCGAACTGGAACGCGCCGCAGGGCCCGGGTCGGTCGTCGTCAACGACGTCCCGCTGCTCGCCGAGAACGGTCTCGCTCCCCTCTACGACCTCGTGATCGTCGTCGACGCCACCCCCGCCACCCAGCTCGACCGGCTCGTCCGGCTGCGCGGCATGACGGAGGCCGACGCCCGCGCGCGGATGGCCGCCCAGGCCACCCGCGAGGAGCGGCTCGCGATCGCCGGTCTCGTCGTCGACAACGACGGGCCTCTGGAAGACCTGGAACCGCAGGTGCGCAAGGTGTGGGACGAGCTCACGCGGCGGGCGGGCGCCGCCCCGACGGGGTCCGCGGAATAGCGCGCCCTCGTCGCGCGTTGCAAACGGCCGAACGAAGGGAAGGATCCCGACCGTGCCCGAACGGAACCCGGAAACCCATGTGATCGACTTCCGCGCCGCCGAGCAACTGCTGGCCGCGCGTGACCCCCAGGGTGCGGTGAAGCTCCTCGACTCGGTGATCGCCGCCCACCCGGAGAACACCGCCGCCCGGCTGCTGCGCGCCAGGGCCTTCTTCGCGGCAGCCCAACTGCGCCCGGCGGAGCTGGAGTTCGAGTTGGTTCTGGAGCGTGAGCCGGACAACGCCTTCGCTCACTTCGCGCTGGCCCGCACCTTCCAGCGAGCCGGGCGACCCGAGCAGGCCACCCGACACTTCCGGCTCGCCGCAGCCCTCGACCCGAACCCCGAGTACCTGACCGCCGCGCGCTTCGACAGCCGGGACTGAAGGGCCCGGGAGGCTCCCGGGTCCCTGCGGCTCGCGGGCCGGCTCACGGGCCGACTCACGGGTGATCGCCGAGGGCAGCGCGGTTCACGGAGTTCACGTCCACGGCCGGTGCGTCCGCCCGTCGCCGTGGTCGGGTTCGAACGGAGGGACGTCCCTGCCCGGCTGGAAGCGGGAGCCCTGGCGCATCCGGTGGACGATCACCGCGAAGTCCGCCGCGGTCACCGCCAGCAGCACACCGCAGGCCGCCGCCCAGCCGGGACGATCGGCGAGTGAGAACGCGACCACCGCGAACAGGGTCCAGGCGACGCCCCATAGACTCAGCCAGAGCCGCATGCGCAGCGGACTGCGCGCGGTCACGGGTTCACTGCCGGTACGCATGTCGCATCACCTCATGTCCAGCATGGACCCGTGCCGTCGAGAGTGCGGCGCACCGGAGGGGGACGTTCGTGACGGATATCGGGAGCGCGGTCCGCAGGGCGCGGGTGCGGGGCTGTCTGCTGGGCGGCGCGATCGGCGACGCGCTGGGAAACCCGGTGGAGTTCCTCTCGCTGACCGGGATCGAACGGGCCCACGGACCGCTCGGTGTCCGCGGCCTCGTGCCGGACTCCGAGGGAGTCCTCGGGCGCATCACGGACGACACCCAGATGACCCTCTTCACGGTGGAGGGGCTGATCCGAGCGGAGGCCGGGACAGGCCGCGCCGGACGCGTGGGCACGGTGCGCGCGGCCTACCGGCGCTGGCTCGACACCCAGAACCACCCGACGCCGCCCGCCCGCGGCGGTGACGACACGGTGCGCACCGGATGGCTGCGTCGGCAGCAGCTGCTCTACGCGCGCAGGGCCCCCGGAAACGCGTGCCTGACCGGACTCGCCGCCGGGCACGTCCCGAGCGAGCGGGACGCTCCCGGGACACCCGGACCGGTGAACCCCGGCTCCAAGGGCTGCGGCACCGTCATGAGGTCCGCCCCGTTCGGGCTGACCGGGGAGTCCCCGGCCGACGCCTTCGCGCTGGCCGCGCACTGCGCGAAGATCACCCACGGCCATCCGACAGGAGCGCTCGCGGCGGGGGCCTTCGCCGCGACCGTCGCGTACCTTCTGGCCGGCGAGTCGATGCCGGGCGCGGTGCTGCGGGCGATGGAGCTGACCGCGCGCCACCCGGGCCACGAGGAGACCACGGCGGCCTTGCGGGCAGCCGTCGACCGTGCTGCCGAAGGGGCCCCGACCGCCGAGGGTGTCGAGTCGCTCGGCGCGGGATGGGTCGCCGAGGAGGCGCTCGCCATCGCCGTGTACTGTGCGCTGGCACTGCCGGGTCCCGAGGACGTCGCGGAGGCGCTGCTGCTGTCCGTCAACCACTCGGGGGACAGCGACTCCACCGGAGCCGTCTGCGGCAACCTGCTCGGCGCGCTGCACGGGGATGCCGCGCTACCCGCCGACTGGCTGGTGCGCACCGAGGGCCTGACCCTGATCAGCAGGATCGCCGACGATCTCTCCCGCCAGTTCCAGGGACCGGTCGACTGGCCGGCGGACCGCTACCCCGCGAACTGAGCCGTCGGCCGGCCGCTCCCGTGCCGGGGATCCGCCGATCCCCCCGGTACGGGACCCGCAGCGGGTGCGGCGGGCGCCGGGCGCCGGTCAGTGCACGAGGGTGTAGCTGCGCCAGACGGGTGTGCTCGGGGCGTCCACGTCGGTGAGCCGGGTGGACAGGTAGGTGCTGCCTTCGCCGGTGCAGTCGCGGGAGCGGTAGAGGACCATGTCGATGAGGGTGTTGTTGTCGACGGCCTTCGCGCCCCCGGGCAGCGGGTGGCAGCCCCGCACCAGCGGACTGTTCTCCATGACCTCGACGTCGCGCTCGGTGGTGTAGATGACCGGCCCGACCGCGGTGCGGCCGAGACCCGAGCAGCCCGAGGCGCCCAGCGCGGTGAGAGCCAGCAGGACGGCCCCCGCGGCGACGCGGGGACGGCGGAGGCGGCGGTGGAACGTCGCTGTCACGGACATGGGCGGGTCCTCGTCTGCTCGTCCGGATCGTCAGGATGCTGCGGTGCTGCGGTGCTGCGGTGCTGCGGTGCTGCGGTGCTGCGGTGCTGCGGTGCTGCGGTGCTGCGGGGCCGGTGTGGCGGTGCTGCGGGGCCGGTACGGGGATTCCGTACGGGCGCATGCCACGCTGCCCGCTCCGGCGCGGCCCGGCACCCGGGGAGGGCCGACCGGGCGACATCCGGGAGAGCCCGAGGTTCCCTGGGGGTGCGAAAAGGGCATAACGTGTTAATAGGCAGCGGTTCCGTCCCGGTGTCGCTGTGTGCCGTGCCAGTGGCAGGGGGCCGTCATGGTCCAAGTGCTAGTGATCGCGATCGTCGCGGTACTCGCCGTCTGCGGTCTGTTCGCAGTCGCGGGGGTCCGCGTCGTCAGGCAGTACGAGCGAGGGGTGGTGCTCCGGCTCGGCCGGCTGCGCGACGAGATCAGAGGGCCCGGGCTCACGATGATCGTCCCCGGCGTGGACCGGCTCCGTAAGGTCAATCTGCAGATCGTCACGATGCCCGTGCCCGCCCAGGACGGGATCACCCGGGACAACGTGACCGTCCGGGTCGACGCGGTCATCTACTTCAAGGTGATCGACGCGGCGAGCGCGGTCATCCAGGTCGAGGACTACCGCTTCGCGGTGTCGCAGATGGCGCAGACCTCGCTCCGTTCGATCATCGGCAAGAGCGATCTGGACGATCTGCTGTCCAACCGGGAGAAGCTCAACGAGGGCCTCGAGCTGATGATCGACAGTCCGGCCGTGGGCTGGGGTGTCCAGATCGACCGGGTGGAGATCAAGGACGTCTCCCTGCCGGAGACGATGAAACGCTCCATGGCCCGGCAGGCCGAGGCCGACCGTGAGCGCCGCGCCCGCGTCATCAACGCCGATGCCGAACTCCAGGCATCGAAGAAGCTCGCGGAGGCCGCGGGCCAGATGTCCGCACAGCCCGCGGCACTCCAGCTGCGGCTGCTGCAGACGGTGGTCGCGGTCGCGGCGGAGAAGAACTCCACGCTCGTGCTTCCCTTCCCCGTGGAGCTGCTCAGGTTTCTCGAACGGGCCCAGCAACCGCAGGCGGGCGACGGGCAGCCGCGTCCGGCCGCCCCGGGTGCACCACCCGCCGGGGCCACTCCGTCCGCCGCCCCGAACGGGCGGCAGCCCGTGGCGGCGGGCGGTTCCGGCGCGGGCACCCCGCCC
>NZ_JBHWZJ010000182.1:0-14180 GCF_042728415.1 Streptomyces sp. NPDC060198
CGCACGAACCGTCCGGTTCGTGCGTGGACGGGGGAGAAGAGGGAAAGAAAGAGGATGACCGGAAGGGCTCGACGGTGGGGGGACCGTATGGAGTCGGACGAGAGACGCGCGCACCCGTACGAAGGCGCCCCGGCGCCGGGCTCCGGCCCGGGCGGGCCGGGTGGCGTCGGCGGCCCCGCGGACGCGCCGCCACCTCCGCCGGGGCCACCGACGGTGCCTCCGCCGCCCCTCTCTCCTCCCCCACCGCCGCCCCCGCTGCCGCCGTTCGGTGGGCCGCCCGCACCCGTCGGCCCGCCGCCGCCGGGTGCCGGGCTGCGCGCAGCCGCGGCGGGGCTGCTCAACCTCAGTGGCCTCGGACTCGGCCATCTCCTGGTCCGCCGCTGGTTCCGCGCCGCCCTCTGCCTCGCGGCAACGGGGCTGCTGCTGCTCGCGGTTCTGCCCGCCGAGCCCGACGGGGTGTCCGGCGGGCTGCTCGTCGCGTACCTCGTGGTGCTCGTCCTGGCCGCGCTCGACGCGGCCAGGATCGCGCGGCGCACCGCGGTCGCCGGCTCCTGGCGGCCGGTGGTGGCCGCCGTGCTCGGACTGGTGCTGCTGGCCGTGCCGGTGGGCGGTGTGGCGCTCTACGGCTCCGCGCGCGACGAGGCGGTCCAGCAGGTGCTGCTCGACCGACTGGAGGCCGCCGACCGGGCGGTCGCCGCGGCGTCCGGGCAGCCCTTCACCACGGCGAAGGCGGGCTACGGCAAGGCATTCGCCGCCTACCGCGACCTGGGTGAGAAGCACGCGGACTCCCGCGCGGGCAGACAGGTTCCGGACCGGCTGAAGTCCTACTACGAGGCGGTCGCCGCCCCGTACGCCAAGAAGGACTACTGCATGGCCCTGGAACCGCTGCGCTACCTGCGCACCCTCCCGAAGGGCACCGGTGCCGAGCTGCTGGGCGACCTTGCGAAGTGGCCCGACGAGCCGCTCTCCGAGTCCCTCTACGCGTGCGGGATCTCGGAGCTCGGCACCTACGACGCGGACATCACGTCCGCGTCCGGCGGCGCCGAACTGGGCGAGCTGCAGCGGACGTTCCCGGAGTCGGCCGCCGCGGGAAAGGTGGCTGCCGCCGTGGACGCGCGGATCGCCGAGGAGACCGGCAAGCTGGCCGGCGGGGAGCCGTGCACGGTGACGGAGACCCTGCGCAGCATGAGCGGGACCGTCGGCGCCCTGACCGGGGACGACCTCGAAGCCTCGGCCGCCCGTGCGGACCGGGGCGTGCAGAACGGGGTGTACGCGTGCGGGGTGGACCAGTTCCGGGAGAAGGAGTTCAGCGACGCGCGCACCACGCTGACCGGGTTCGCCGACACGTACAAGGACGACGAACGGCGCGGGCAGGCGCGGAACATCGCGATAGCCGCCGAGATCGCGGAGGACCGGCCCGAAGCCGGGAGCAAGCTGCCTCCGGCGAAGCGTCCGGGCGGTGCCACTATGGAGCTGGTCATCAGCAACGACGCCCCCAACGGGGTGGAGGTGCTCTACACCGGACCGGTCACCGGCACCGTCACGCTGAAGGCGTGCGGAAGCTGCGGGCGGTACGACAGCACGACCGCCGGGAACCAGAACGCCTGCAAGGCGAGCGGGAAGAGCTACCCGAAGGCCCGGCTGCGGCTGCCCGCCGGTGACTACCACTTCCTGTACAAGCACGAGACCGGTTCGAGCGTGGACAACTACTCGGACGGTTCGACGATCGAACCCGGGTACACCTACACCTCCTGCACCTACGTCGTCGAGCAGGACGACCCCTACGGACTGGACCTGCCCTCGCTGGACCTGCCCTCGATCGACCCGGACGACATCGCCTGACCATCCCCGCCGCGCCCCGCCGTACCTGCCCGGGGCGACAGGCGGCGGTCAGGCGGACGAGCGTGAACTCCGCCGGCCCGAAGCGCTCCCGTGCGCCGACGCCTTCTTCGCGGTGGCCTTCTTCGCGGTGGCCTTCTTCGCCGTGGCCTTCTTCGCCGTGGCCTTCTCGGCGGCGGTCTTCTTGGTGGCGGTCTTCGTCGCAGGTTTCTTCGCGGTCGTCTTCTTCGCGGTCGTCTTGTGCGCCGCCGGCTTCCGCTCGTCCGTCGACGCCGCCCCGCCGGTGGACTTCCGGCCGGTGGACTTCTTCGCCCCGGTCTCCTTGGGCCTCGGCTTCCCGGAGTCCCGGCCGGCCGAACGGGACACCGTCTTGCCGGTCGGCGTGCGGCGCGCGGACCGCCCGATGGGGTGGACGTCGGCCACCTCGCCGTCTCCCCCGGCCTCCTCGCGGCTGCCCGCGCCCTCCGCGCCCCCCTGGGACTCCTTCGCCGCGCGGACGCTCTTCTCCAGGGCAGCGACGAGGTCGATGACCTTGCCCCCGGTGTCCGTCTCCTCAGCGGGTTCCAGCGGCTCGCCCGCCGCCTTCGCCGCGACCAGCTCCTCCACCGCCTCGCGGTAGTCGTCGTGGAGCGTGTCGAGGTCCACTCCGCCGAGGGTGTCCATCAGCGCGTCGGCCAGGTCGAGTTCGGCGGCGCGCACCTTGGTTCCGGAGTCCGGCACGACGTCCTCGGGCGATCTGAGTTCGTCCGGCCAGAGGAGCCCGTGCATCACGATGACGTCCTCGGTCACCCGCAGCATCCCGAGCCGCTCGCGCCCCCGCAGCGCGAACTTGGCGACCGCCACCTTCTCGCTGCGCTTCAGCGCCTCGCGCAGCAGGGTGTACGGCTTCCCGGCGGGGATCCCGTTCGCGGAGAGGTAGTAGGCGGTCTCCATCTGGAGCGGGTCGATCCGGGAGGAGGGGACGAAGCCGAGGATCTCGATCGTCTTGTTCGTGGGGAGCGGGAGCGAGGCGAGGTCCTCGTCGGTGATCGGGATGAGGGTCCCGTCCGCGTCCTCGTACGCCTTGCCGGTCTCGGCGGAGGTCACCTCCTCCTCGTCGACCTCGCAGACCTTGCGGTAGCGGATGCGCCCCCCGTCGGTGAGGTGGACCTGACGGAAGGAGACGGAGTGGTTTTCGGTGGCGTTCATCAGTTTGACCGGGATGCTGACCAGCCCGAACGAGATCGCGCCGTTCCAGATGGACCTCATGGAACTCACTCTCCGGCTCCTTCCGGGACCACGCCGAGGTGCCGTGCGAGCCGCTGAAGCCACACCGCAAGACGGCCGCTTTTACGGCCGTCTCACACACTTCGTCCGATTCGTGTGATTCTTATCGTATGACGCCGATCACACAGGTGGAGGGGCGGCGCCTGGCGCTCAGCAATCTGGACAAGGTGGTGTACCCGGCCACCGGTACGACCAAGGGCGAGGTGCTGCACTACTACGCCGCCTCGGTCGCGGGCGCCCTGCTCGCCCATCTGTACGACCGTCCGGTCTCCTTCCTGAGGTATCCGGACGGCGCGGAGGGCCAGCACTTCTTCTCCAAGAACCCGCCGCCCGGTACGCCCACCTGGGTGCGTACGGCGCGCGTCCCGCACCGGGGGGAGCGGGACGCGGCCCAGGTCATGGTCCAGGACCTGGCCTCGCTGATGTGGGCGGCCAACCTCATGGTCGAGTTCCACACTCCGCAGTGGCGGGCGGACGCCCCCGCGGTCGCCGACCGCATGGTCTTCGACCTGGACCCGGGCGCCCCGGCGAGCGTGGTCGAGTGCTGCGTGGTCGCCGGATGGCTGCGCGAGCGGCTGGCGTCGGACGGCCTGCTCGCGTACGGGAAGACCTCGGGCGCCAAGGGCCTGCACCTGCTCGTCCCGCTGGAGCCGACCCCCTCCGACAAGGTGACTGCGTACGCGAAGAAGCTCGCGGTCGAGGCGGAGGCGGCACTGCCGGATCTGGTCGTCCACCGGATGAAGCGGGACCTGCGCCCGGGCAAGGTGTTCGTCGATTTCAGCCAGAACGCCGCAGCGAAGACGACCGCCACCCCCTACACGCTCCGCGCCCGCCCCGCGCCCACCGTCTCCGCCCCCGTCACCTGGGAGGAGATCGAGGAGTGCGGCACCCCCGACGACATGGTCTTCCTGGCGGACGACATGGCCGCACGGCTGGAGCGGTACGGCGATCTGCTCGGGCCGCTCATCAACCCGAACCGGGCCCGTCCGCTGCCCACCGCCCGCCGGGGGCGCCGCCCCGGCTCATGAACGGTGCGACCGCGCCCGCCCGGTCGCACCGCGCGCTCACCGCCACCGTCCGACCGCCCCCACGGGCCGTCCGGGGGACCACCCGCACCACAGGCCTCCCACAGCCTGGGGGCACGGCGGCGGGAAAGCCCCGTCCCCCGGGCGGACCACCCCGGAACTGGGGCAGACTCGGCTGCGGGACGGGCGTGGGAGTTCGGGAACCAACTCCGGTCGCGTGCCCGTCGCAGCGGTTGAGCAGGGCGAGCGGGGAGGGGATGGCCGGAGTGTTCGCGGGGATCGACGAGGTGGACTGGGCCTCGATGGAGCATGCCTACGGGCCGGCCGACGACGTACCCGCGCTGCTGGCGGGTCTGGCCTCGGCGGACCCGGCGCAACGGGAGCGCGCGCTGGACGGGATGTACGGCGCCGTCCACCACCAGGGCGACGTCTACGCCTGCACGCTCGCGTGCATCCCTTTCCTCTTCGAGCTGGTCGCCGACCCTTCGGTGGCGGAGCGCGGCAGCATCGTCGAACTGCTGACCAGCATCGGCGGCATCGAACTGGACGAGGACGACGAGGAGGAACTCGACGAGGACGAGATCGAGGGTGCCGCCAACTACGCCATGGCCGCCGCGGCCGTCTGCGCCGGTGCCGAGGTCTTCGTCGCACTGCTCGCGGACGCCGACCGCGGTGTGCGGCTCGCGGCTCCGCTGGCACTCGCCACCCTGCACGCCGATCCGCCGCGCGTCCTCGCACTGCTGCGCAAGCGGCTGCCCGCGGAGCCGGACGAGGAGGTGCGGCTCGCCCTCGTGGAGGCGGCGGGCCGCCTCGCGCTGCGCCACGACACGGTGGCCGAGGCGGCGGCGCACTGGCTGAGCCGGCTCGCGATGCAGGAGTACGCGCCGGGTCTCAGGCTCGCGGCGCTGGCGCAGTTGGCACGGTGCGCGCCCGGCGCACTGCCCGTCGACATCGTGCCCAGGGTCGCGGATCTGCTGCGGGCGCTGCGCGCCGCGTACCCGCCGTCCGACCCGGCCACCCGGGCAGCCGCGAGGGCCGATGCGGAGGCTGCCGCGGAGGCCGCCCCTCGGGAGGGCGCCCACGCGCCGACGCTCATCGGCCAGTTGCGGGCCCTGCAGGCGGCGGAGGAGGCCGGGCGGAGCGCTCCGTGGGCAGCCGATCTGCTGCGCACCCTGCACGGGGCCCTCGGCGACCGGGTGGAGGACCGGGTGGCGCTCCTCGCCGACCAGTTGTGCAGCCCGGACGAGGCCCAGCGGCTGGACGCCGTCCGGATGAGCGGCGGCCTGATCCGCGCGTGGCGGGGGTCGTACGACGAGGTGGTGCGGCTGCTGGGGGAACTCCTGGGCGAGCCCGATCTCCGGCTCCGCGACGCCGCCGGGGGACTGCTGTCGGAGGTCCAGCGACTGGCCGCACCGGCCGCGGACGCGCTGGCCGCACGGGTGGCGGTCACCCGCGAGTCCTGGGTCCGGGAGTGGCAGTACGGGCAGCGCAGCCTCGACCCGGCGCTGCGGGCGCTGGCCAACATCGGCGACCCCCGGGCACTGCCGGCGCTGGGCTCGGTGCTGGAGAGGCCCGGTGTGCCGTGGGATCTCGGGCATGCCGTCGCCGGCCTCGGTCCGGCCGCCCTCCCACTGGCCGGGGCGTTGCGCCGCAAGCTGGCGGGGGTGAGCCCGGCGGACTCTTCCGAGGACGGCGGAGCGGCGCCGCTTCTGGCGGCCCTCGCCTCGCTGCGGGCGGACGAGGCGACGCCCGAAATCCTGCGCGTCCTGCGGGAGCCCTTCGCGTCGCACCTGCGGTCGTCGGCACTGGGGGCACTCGGCTCGTTCGGACCCGGAGCCCGGGGCGCGGTCGAGGAGATGGAGGCGCTGATGCGCCGGTCACCGGCGCGCGAGGCGGTCGACGCCGCGGACGCGCTCTACTCGGTATCCGGCGATGTCACCACCGTCCTGCCGGTGCTGATCGACGCCCTCACGGAGGAGGAGGGCCTGGCCGTGCGCGCGGCGTCGCGGGTACTGGGGCGGCTCGGCGCCCGGGCCGCGGTGACCGTGCCCCGGCTGCGGGCGCTGCTGGACCACGACGAAATCTGGGTACGGGTGGACGCGGCGCTCGCACTGTGCGAAATTTCGGGACTGTCCGCGCGGACGTGGCAGGTGCTGCTGGACGGATGGACGCGGCAGCCGTACGTCCGCGTCCGGGTGGCGGACGCTCTGACGCGGACGGGGGCGGCTGCGGCAGGGTCCGGAGCAGCCCGCGCCCTGCGTGCCGAGTTGTCCTCCGTGCGCCGCCACAACGCCCGGGACGGCGCATTCGGGTTCGGCACCTCCGACATCGCGGCGGACGAACGCCTGCTGACGCTGTGCCGGCAGGCGCTGCTCGGCGGAGGCGGCCGGGGCTGAGCCGGGCGCGCCCGGTTTTGGACCGGGCGGACACCGGGGTGCCGGAACGACCGGTACGCCGCATCGCGGGGAGACGGGGCCGTCGGGCCGCGGCGGAACCGTACGAAAGGCAACGAGGAGAGAGACGACATGATCATTTTCGGTACGCGGGGCTACCTCTACCAGCTGGCCGTCCTGACGATGGTGTGCGGCTGGTGCGGGAACCCCGCCGCGCACACCCTCCGCAAGCGGGTCACCAAGTTCACCCTGTTCTTCGTCCCGCTCTTCCCGATCTCCGTCAAGTACGCGACGCAGTGCACCTTCTGCGGCGGAGAGCAGAAGATAGCCAAGGAGCAGGCGGAAGCACTGCTGGCCCAGCACGCGGCGGGCCCCGACGGCGCCAACCCGTTCGGCCAGGCCGGCCAGCCCGCCCAGGCCCCGCAGCACGGCAACGCCCCGGGCCAGAACCCGTACAACAACTGAGGCGCACACGCCACCGGGGCGCCCGCGCCCTCCGGCGCGACGCCCCGGCACAGCCCCCGCACCGCCCTTGGGGCACACCGGATCGCGGGTCGGCCGGGCCGGGTGACCGGCGGGAGCGGGCGGGTGACGGATACACCCGGACGGCCCATCGGGCGTCCCCCGTCCGCGTACATCACCCAGAGCGACTCTATGCGTGCGCAGCGTGGCGAACCTAGCGTGGCGGAGCGGCCCCCCGGTCGCGGCCCCGCACCTCGCCCACGCCTTCTGGAGGCAGCATGTCCTCTCCGTCCCTCCGCCGCATCGGTCTCGGTGTCGCCGCCGGCGTGCTCGCCGCACTGACGGCCGCCGCACCCGCCTTCGCCGCCGGTCCTCTTCCGCAGCCGGTGGACCACCCGCACCACCACGTCATCTCCGCCGCCGACCCGGCGCCCGGCCACGACCACGACCACGGGTGGCCCGCCACCCACGGCAGGCCGTCCGCCGAGCCCCAGGTGAAGCCCGCCCAGCCGCAGGCGGAGCCCGCCGCGACCAGGGTCACGTACCGGGGGCGGGTCATCGCACGGCCGAGCCTGCTGCTCCGTGACCGCCCGACCCGCAGCAGCCGGGTCGTGGGCGAGCTGCCGTACGGCACGATCGTCGACATCTTCTGCAAGACCCGGGGCGACAGCGTGGACGGCAACGACCGCTGGTACCTGCTGACCAACGGCACCTGGGCCTGGGGCTCGGCGCGCTACATCGAGAACATCGGCGCCGCCCCCGAGTGGTGCTGACGCCTCGACACCACACCTCCGCCGCCCGGGTTCCTCGCCTCACGAGAGCCCGGGCGGCGGCGCGTCTCCGTCCGGGACGCCAGGGGGGCCGTCGCGGGGGAGGAACATCCGCGCGACCGCCGCACTATGACATAAGGGAAATAAGCTCCCTTACTTGCTACGTTCCTGGCATGACCGCACCGACGGTGGACTCTCCCCCGCCCCCGCTCCGGCTGCCCAAACGGCGCGGCGTGGAGCTCTCCCTCCTCGTCGGCGCCGTCCTCATCTCCGTCTACGGTTACGCGGCGGTCGGCCTCGCCCACGACGACGCGGTACCGCCGGACGTCGCCCGCTACGGCGGGGGGCTCGGGCTACTGGCCCTCGTCGCCCATCTCGCGGTCCGCTTCCGCGCCCCGTACGCCGATCCGCTGCTGCTCCCCATCGCGGTCCTGCTCAACGGGCTGGGCCTGGTGCTGATCTACCGGCTCGACCTGGAGACGCCCTCCGACACGGCAGCGCCCACCCAGCTGATCTGGTCGACGCTCGGGGTGGCGTTCTTCATCGTCGTGGTGCTCCTGCTCCGCGACCACCGGGTGCTCCAGCGGTACGCCTATCTGTCGGTCGCGGCCGCGCTGGTGCTCATGATCGTGCCGATCTTCTTCCCGGCGGTGAACGGCGCCCGCATCTGGATCAGGGCCGGCGGGTTCTCGTTCCAGCCGGGCGAGTTCGCGAAGATCCTGCTGGCGGTGTTCTTCGCCGCGTACCTCGCGGCCAACCGCAACGCCCTCGCGTACTCCGGCCGCACGGTCTGGAAGCTCCAGCTGCCCACCGGCCGGGTGCTCGGTCCGATCGTGGCGATCTGGCTGCTGAGCGTCGGTGTCCTCGTCCTCGAACGGGACCTGGGCACCTCGCTCCTCTTCTTCGGCCTCTTCGTGATCCTGCTGTACGTGGCGACCGGGCGCATCGGCTGGATCGCGGTGGGTCTGCTGCTCGCGGCGGTCGGGGCATTCGCCGTGGGTTCGGTCGAACCGCACGTGCACAGCCGGGTGCAGGACTGGCTGGACCCCTTCGCGACCATCGACGCCGGACAGGGGCCGAGCCAGCTGGCGCAGTCGCTCTTCGCGTTCGCCGAGGGCGGGATGCTCGGTACGGGCCTCGGGCTCGGGCACTCCATCCTGATCGGCTTCGCGGCGAAGTCCGACTTCATCCTGGCGACGGCCGGCGAGGAGCTGGGCCTGGCCGGGCTGACCGCCGTCTTCATGCTGTACGCGCTGATGGTGGCACGCGGTTACCGCGCGGGGCTCGCGCTGCGCGATCCGTTCGGGCAACTGCTCGCCGTCGGGCTCTCCTCGATCCTGGCGCTCCAGGTGTTCGTGATCGCCGGTGGGGTGATGGGGCTGATCCCGTTGACGGGCATGGCCATGCCGTTCCTGGCGCAGGGCGGTTCCTCGGTCGTCACCAACTGGATCATCGTGGCGCTGCTGATCCGGCTCAGCGACCAGGCCCGCACCCCTCGCCCCGGCGGGCCGGAGACCGGCGTCATCGCCCCGATCGCGGAGGACGAGCAGTGATCAGGTACATCCGGCGGGCCGCCGCGTTCTGTCTGCTGCTCCTCGTGGCACTGCTGGTGAACGCGGCGCGCGTCCAGGTCTTCGAGGCCGACGAGCTGACCGGCAACTCCGCCAACCGCCGCAACACGATCGCCCGTTACGACCAGCCGCGCGGCAACATCCTGGTACGTACGGGCAGCGGCGACGCGACGGCCACCGTCACCGGCTCCAAGGACACCGGCGAGCAGCTCGCCTGGGAACGCACCTACCTCCACGGCCCGTTGTACGCGCCGGTCACCGGCTACGCCTCACAGACGTACGGCACCACCCTGATCGAGAACGCCGAGGACGGCATCCTTTCCGGGACCGACTCGCTGCTCGCCCCACTGCCGCTCTGGAACGACCTCACGCGCGGCCGGCAGCCGGGCGGGGACGTGGTCACCACCGTCAGGGCCGCGATGCAGCGGGCCGCCTACGAGGGCCTCGCCGGGCGCAAGGGCGCGGTGGCCGCGCTGGAACCCTCGACCGGGAAGATCCTGGCCCTGGTCTCCTCGCCCTCGTACGACCCCGAGCAGCTCTCCGGCACCGGCTCGGCGGTGACCGACGCGTGGGCCCGGCTCAATGCCTCGCCGAGCCGGCCGATGCTCAACCGGGCCATCCGGCAGACCTATCCGCCCGGTTCCGCCTTCAAGATCGTGACGGCGGCGGCGGCACTGGACGCCGGGGTGGTGGACGACCCCGACGAGGAGACCGACACCCCGTCCCCGTACGTCCTGCCGGGCACGTCCACCGTGCTGCCCAACGAGTCGAGCGGTTGCGAGAAGGCGTCGCTGGCGGAGGCGATCCGGGTCTCCTGCAACACCGTGATGGCGCATCTGGGGGTGGAGGTGGGGCTGGACGGGATGGTGGAGGCGGCCGGGGACTTCGGCTTCAACGACGAGGGCCTGAGGATTCCCTCGGGGGTGGCGAAGAGCAACTTCGACACGGAGATGAGCGACGACCAGCTGGCGCAGTCCTCGATCGGGCAGTTCGACACGACGGCCACCCCGCTCCAGATGGCGATGGTCGCCGCAGCCGTGGCGAACGACGGCGAGATCGCCTATCCGCACCTGGTGGACCGTACGACCAAGCACGACGGCGACACCGTGTCGCAGACATCCACCCGCTCCTACCGGCGGGCGATGAGCCCGTCGACCGCCGTCCAGCTGCGGCGGATGATGGTCGACGTCGTGGAGAACGGCACCGGGACCAACGCGGCGATCGACGGCGTCACGGTCGGCGGCAAGACGGGTACCGCGCAGCACGGGGTGGACAACACGGGCGCGCCGTACGCCTGGTTCATCTCGTGGGCGCAGTCGGCCGGTGCCGCGACGCCCGAGGTGGCGGTCGCCGTGGTGGTGGAGGACGCGGCGGCGGACCGCGCGGACATCAGCGGCGGCGGCAGCGCGGCACCGATCGCGAGGGCGGTGATGGAGGCCGCGCTGCCCTGAGGACTTGCCGGGAAGCAACCTGTGGGTTCTGCGGCCTGGGCCCGCGGGTCGACGTGCTGCCGGCCCGCGTGTCGTTCTCCGGCAAGTCCTCGGAAGACCGATGCCGACGGCGGACTGACCATGGCTGTGTGACTCCGACCGGGCGCCGCTGCCCAGGTGGGCCACCCGACAACCGCCCCTCGCGCCGGGCCGTCCACCAGGCGCCGCCGGGTGCGGGCCCGGCCCATGGCCACGTGGCCCCGTCGGTCAGCAGGACGCGGGCCGGCCGGGTCAGCACCGCGGTCAGCCCGCGAACCACCGGGACGGCGGGCGGCGGAGGGCGCGCTGCCCCGGGTGGGGCCGGCGCTCCCCCGACCGGTGGCGCGGTACGCCCTCCGCCACCCCGATGGGGATCAGCCGATCGGCTTCAGCATCTCCTCGCGCACCTTCGCCGTCTCCTCCGCCGCCTTCTCCAGATCGATGTCCTGGCCGTCCCCCAGCGCGTCCTCGATCCGCAGGATCGCGACCATCGCCCCGGTGTTGTCGTCGCCCCACGCGCACATGGGGATGACCCCCCTGTCACCCCCGGTGCCCGTCTGCTGCACCTGGCACGCGATCGTGATGTCGTAGCCGTCGGGGGTGAACTCCTCGGTGGGCACCACGACGGTGTCCCCCGTACCGGTCCCCGCCGCTCCCTTCATGATGGAGTCGCGTGTGAACCCGGGGTCGGCGATACGGCCGTACATCCCGGAGACGATGAGGACGTTGCCGCCCTCGGAGCTGTACTGCGCGACGACGGCCTCGGCGTCACGGATGCTGAGGTCGGGGGTGTCCTCGATGTCCTTGCCCTCGGTGTCGGACCTGTCCTGGGACAGGGTGAACTCGCCGTCCAGCAGGGTCTTCTGGACCACCAGCTTGTTCTCGGCCTCCGGGTAGGCGGCGTCGGTGCCCTTGCCGATGAGCTGCGAGACGCCGAAGGCGACGCCGCCGGCCGCCACCAGGGCGCCGACGACGACGCCGACGATCAGCGCGACCGGCTTCTTCCGCGGGGGCTGCGGCGGGAAGCCCGGCACCATCGGCTGCCCGGGTATCCCGGGCTGGCCCTGGCCGGGCAGCGGCTGAGGGGCGTTCGGGTACCCGTATCCCGGCTGCGGCTGAGGCCCGTTGGGGTACCCGTATCCCGGCTGCGACTGAGGCCCGTTGGGGTACCCGTATCCCGGCTGCGACTGAGACCCGCTGGGGTATCCGTATCCCGGCTGCTGCGGGTACGCGCCCGGCTGCTGGGCCCCACCGGGGTGCGGGTGGCCCTGCGGCGACGACGGGGACGGGGGTACGGGAGGGCCGAAGGGGCCCGGCGGCGGGGGTGGCGTGGTCATGCGTCCACGCTACGCCGCCGTTCTGACAGGTACCCGCCCAGCGAAGCCCGTGTCAGGACTCCGGGAAGCCCGTCAACGGCTCCCGCTTCCGCAGCCATTCACCGGGCACCCGGCCGGTCCCGGTGGCGGCGCCGACCACCCCGCCGGTGATGGCACAGGTGGTGTCCACGTCTCCGAAGCCCTCGGCGGTGGCCCAGAGCGCCGCCTCCAGGTCGTCCCCGTGCCGCGCGGCGGTCCACAGCGCGAAGGGCACCGTGTCGTCCGCCCGGATGTGCTGCCCGTTGCCCAGGACGTCGGCGGCGCGCCAGGGTTCGGTGGTGAACGGCAACTCCGCCGCCCTGCGCAGGCCGTCCTGCACGGTCCCTTCGGGCGTCCGGTCCGCGACGGCGCCGAGCGCGAGTTCGCCCCGGACCGAGAGGGCGGCCGCGACCGCCACGGCGACCGCGCCGGCGATCCCCTCCGGGTGGGCGTGCGTGACCTCGGCCTGGAGGCGCGCCTGCCGGGACACGTGGTCCAGGTCGGTGTGGAAGCGGGCCCCGAGCGGGGCGACCCGCATGGCCGCGCCGTTGCCGAGGCTGCCGCCCTCGAAGAGGCCGGGGGCGAGGGTGCGCCAGTCGGCCGGCTCGGTCAGCAACTGGGGCAGCAGCATGTGCATGCCGTGTCCGTAGCCGCGCCCCCGGTCCGCGTCGAAGGTGAGGGCGAAGACGAGGGCCAGCCGGTCCTGGACGACCTCCCCGTGGCGGGCGAGGACCTGGTCGAGCGCGAGGGCCAGCGCGGTGTCGTCGGTCCAGTGCCACCGGGGCTCGGAGGGGGTCCGGCGTTCCGTGATCTCGCGGAGCGCCTGGCGGCGTTCACGGAAGAGCGGGAACCACCGCTCGCCGAACGCGTCCCCGAGGGACAGTCCTTCGAGACTGCGGCGCGCCGCGTCGGCACCGGGCCCGGAGACGTCCGCCGGGACGTTCCGCAAGGAGTTCGTCATATCGCCATCCTCTCGCGCCCACGCCCGTCCGCGGGTGCGGCTGCCCGCATCACGGAAGCCCCGGTGGTCCTCCGTAACAGAAGTGCACGGCAGGGCAGTTGACGTGACGCACGCCATGGGGTGCCCGGACGACGAGTGGGACCCGGGGGATTGACTGCCTTGCTGACAAGCAGTCCAATAAGAGGTGACCCCAGGTAACCCACGTGCGAGGTACCCCAGTCATGACGACAGTGAGCGAACACGACGTCCAGGTCCTCCGCGACGCGCTCGGCCCGCTCCGGGACCGCGAGCAGATCGCCGAGCGCCTGCTCGAATCCTCGGCCAAGCACTCCTTCGACCCGGAGACCGAGATCGACTGGGACTCCGCGATCGAGGACGGCAAGTGGTTCTGGCCGCCCGAGCTGGTCTCCCTCTACGACACCCCGCTCTGGCGGAAGATGTCCGAGGAGCAGCGGATGGACCTCGCCCGGCACGAGGCGGCATCACTCGCCTCGCTGGGCATCTGGTTCGAGATCATCCTGATGCAGCTGCTGGTCCGGCACATCTACGACAAGCCGGTGACCAGCAACCACGTGCGGTACGCGCTCACCGAGATAGCCGACGAGTGCCGCCACTCGATGATGTTCGGCAAGATGATCCAGTGGGGCCAGGCCCCCACGTACCCGGTTCCGCGCGGCTACCACAACGTCGCCCGGGTCCTGAAGAGCGTGTCCACCACGCCGGGTTCGTTCGCCGCGACGCTGCTCGGCGAGGAGATCCTCGACTGGATGCAGCGGCTGACCTTCCCGGACGAGCGCGTCCAGACCCTGGTGCGCGGGGTGACCCGCATCCACGTCGTCGAGGAGGCCCGGCACGTCCGCTACGCCCGCGAGGAGCTCCGCCGCCAGATGGTGACGGCTCCGCGCTGGGAGCGGGAACTGACCCGGCTGACCTCGGGCGAGGCGGCCCGGGTGTTCTCGGTCTGCTTCATCAACCCGCAGGTCTACGAGAACGTGGGCCTCGACCGCCGCGAGGCTCTCGCCCAGGTCAAGGCGAGCGGGCACCGCAAGGAGGTCATGCAGTCGGGTGC
>NZ_JBHWZJ010000183.1:0-14176 GCF_042728415.1 Streptomyces sp. NPDC060198
GGACCAAGTCCCGGGGCCCCTCGGCGTCACTGATGCCCTGCGGGTACGCGGCCTTCTCGGCCGCCCCTGCGGGCGCGGGGTCTTCCGTCAGCCGCCGAGCGGCAGGGCACCGGCGAGACGCTCGACGGGCAGCGAGCCGCCGGTCGCCTTGTTGGCGGTGCCACCGAGTACCTCGGCCGCCTGACCGGTGGTCTTGCCGGCCTTGTCCTTGGCCTCGGGAGCGACCAGCTCGCCCGCCTGGTTGACCGTCTTCGCGGCGACCGGGACGGCCGTGCCGACCAGCTTGCCGCCCGTCTCGTTCAGCGTCTTCGCGCCCTGCTGGGCGGTGCCGTCGAGGGCGCTGCTGAGGTTCGCGCTGTCCAGGTTGGTCAGACCGCCCAGGTCGGGCGTCTGCGGGAGCCCCGCCGCGTTCGCGGCACCGGCCGCGCCGATCACGGGAGCGGCCGCGGCGATCAGCAGGACGGCGCGGGCGATACGGCGGGTCAGGGGGAGGGACATGATGCTCCTTCGGCGGGAAGTTCGTCAGTTCCTGCCGGTGCTTGCCCGTGCTCGGCATGCCCGGCAGTGCTCGTCCGGCGTTCCGGACGGACTGATCAACTGCGTCGGGGGCGGGGGAGGTTGCGGTGGGCCGAGGTAAAGAGTCGGCAATGCGTCGGATAATCCGCACCCCGGGCGCTTGGTCCGGGCAGGGAATTCCGCGTCGCCCGAAGTACCGTCACTTCCCTTGTGCTGCATGGGAAACAGGGCGCTGGGCCACGTCTCGCGGCCGGTCCGGGGGTGCCCCGGTGGCCGATGCCCGGGATGGCCCCTGCGGGTGATGCGCCGCGCTACTGTGCGAGGCGCATCCGGACCTCACCGGTGTCCGATTCCGCCGAATCTGCGCTGTCTTCGGACTTCGCGGCTCCGGCTTCTTCCGTGCGCCAGCCCGTGTCCGCCGTCCACACCTTGCCCGCGTAACCGATCTGGTCGATACCGAGTTCGGCGGAGCGGGCGACCGCCCAGTGGGCCAGCGACCAGCCCCGCTGCGCGGCCGTCGTCGCGGTGGCGTCCCCGGAGGCCCCGGCCCCGTCCTTCGCGTCCGCCGTGTCCTTCGCGTCCGCCCCGTCCTTCGTGTCCGTCGCGCGCACCGGTACCGCGACCGTGTGCGCCGCCGCCGGTCCTGCGGCCCCGTCCGCCGGCAGGACCCCCTTGCCGAAGTCCCGCACCAGCTCGGTGCGGAGGCGGTCCGGGTCGCCCGGCGCGGTGGCGGTCGCGGTGACCGGCGCCGCACAGTTCACCGAGGCGGGGATGCGCCCGGTCAGCGCGGAAGCCAGCAGTACCGCGTCCGGCTCGTGCTGCGCGTACGCCTCCGGAAACCCACTGCGCTGCACCTTCTGCGCGGCCTCCGTCAGGGGCAGGTCCTCGTAGTCGTTGATCTTCGCGAGGTGCTCGTAGAACTTCCCGGAGGAGTACACCGGGTCCTGGATCTGCGCCGCGGTGCCCCAGCCCTGCGACGGTCGCTGCTGGAAGAGGCCGAGGGAATCCAGGTCGCCGTAGTCGATGTTGCGCAGCTTCGACTCCTGGATCGCCGTCGCCAGCGCGATGGCCACGGCCCGCTCCGGCATCCCGCGCGCGGCTCCCACGGCGGCGATCGTCGCCGCGTTGGCGGCCTGGTCGACGCCCAGCTCGTACACACGTCCCTCGCCGTCCGCCTTGCCGTCGCCGGAGCGCACCTCGCAGCCGGTCAGCAGATCCTTGCTGCCCGAGAGGTACTGCACGGCGAGATACCCGGCCAGGGCGGCGAGTACGACGAGCGCCGCAAGCACCTGGTAGAGGCGGCGGCGGCCGGTGGGGCGGCTGGGAGAGGGGAGTGTCGTCCGAGGCACGGGCCCACCGTACTGGAGGGTACGGGCAGGGCCGAGATCCGTGCAGTCGCGGATGTCCTCCCGGGACGCCTACCGGACCGCACCCCGTGCCCTCGTTCCCCCCATCCCCGCGGACTCTCCCGGGGCTTCCCCGGTCCGTCCCCCTCCGTCCCCGGTCCGTTTCCGTCCGTCCCCGGCCCGTTTCCGTCCCCCGGCGGATGCGGGCGCGCCGGGGTAATAGGGTCGCAACCATGGCCGATCGCATGCTTGACCTTGCCCTGGACGGACCCGCACTCACCGCCCGACTCGTCGACTTCCCGTCGGTGAGCGGGGAGGAGAAGGAACTGGCGGACGCCATCGAGGCGGCCCTGCGCGAACTCCCGCACCTGACGGTCGACCGGCACGGCAACAACGTGGTCGCCCGCACGCACCTCGGCCGCCCCGAGCGCGTGGTCCTGGCGGGTCACATCGACACCGTGCCGATCGCCGACAACGTGCCCTCCCGGCTCGACGAGAACGGCATCCTCTGGGGCTGCGGCACCTCCGACATGAAGTCCGGGGTCGCCGTACAGCTGCGGATCGCCGCGACCGTCCCCGAGCCCAACCGGGACCTCACCTTCGTCTTCTACGACAACGAGGAGGTCGCCGCCCACCTGAACGGCCTCGGCCATGTCGCCGACGCCCACCCCGACTGGCTGGAAGGCGACTTCGCGGTCCTCCTGGAACCCTCCGATTCCCAGGTCGAGGGCGGCTGCCAGGGCACCCTGCGCGTCATCCTGCGCACGGAGGGCGAACGCGCCCACTCCGCGCGCAGCTGGATGGGCTCCAACGCCATCCACGCCGCCACCCCGATCCTCACGGCGCTCGCCGCCTACGAACCGCGCCGCCCGGTCATCGACGGCCTCGAATACCGCGAGGGCCTCAACGCGGTGAAGATCGAGGGCGGCGTCGCCACCAACGTGATCCCGGACGCCTGCACCGTCACCGTCAACTACCGCTACGCCCCCGACCGCACCGCCGAGGAGGCCCTCGCGCACGTCCGCGAGGTCTTCGCGGACTGTGCGATCGCCGAATTCACGGTGGACGACCACTCGACCGCCGCCATGCCGGGCCTCTCCCACCCGGCGGCGAAGGCGTTCATGGAGGCCGTCGGCGGTACCGCCCAGCCCAAGTTCGGCTGGACCGACGTCTCCCGCTTCGGCGACCTCGGCGTTCCCGCCGTCAACTACGGTCCCGGCGACGCGCTCTACGCCCACAAGCGCGACGAACACGTGGCGACGGCACGGATCACCCACTGCGAGGAGCGCCTGCGCTCCTGGCTCACCAGCTGACCCACGGCATTACCCCGCCCGTAACCTCCATGGATCTACGCTGACGGGAACAGCCACAACGCAGGTCGGTGGAGGGAGCAGGTCATGGGCAACCCGGAGGACGGGCGCAACCCCGAGCACGCGGAGATCCCCGAGCACACGGAGATCCCTGAGCACACGGAGATTCCCGAAGGCGCGGTCAGGCCCGAGGAACAGCGGCTCGGCCCGGTGCTGCGCCGCAGGGAACAGGTACAGCCCGGCACGACCGATCAGCGGCTGCTGGACTCCGAGGACGACTCGGAATGGGTGCACACCGACCCCTGGCGGGTCATGCGCATCCAGTCCGAGTTCGTGGAGGGTTTCGGGGCGCTCGCCGAGCTGCCCAGCGCGATCAGCGTGTTCGGCTCCGCGCGCACCCCGGAGGACACTCCGGAGTACGACGCCGGAGTACGGATCGGCCGGGCGCTCGTCGACGCCGGCTTCGCCGTCATCACCGGCGGCGGCCCCGGCGCGATGGAGGCCGCCAACAAGGGGGCCAGGGAAGCGAAGGGGATCTCGGTCGGACTCGGCATCGAGCTGCCCTTCGAGTCCGGGCTGAACCCGCACGTCGACATCGGCGTCAACTTCCGTTACTTTTTTGTCCGAAAAACGATGTTTGTCAAGTATGCCCAGGGCTTCGTCGTCCTCCCCGGCGGCCTCGGCACCCTGGACGAGCTCTTCGAGGCGCTGACCCTCGTCCAGACCGGCAAGGTCACCCGCTTCCCGATCGTCCTCTTCGGCTCCGCGTACTGGAGCGGTCTCGTGGACTGGCTCCGGAACACCGTGGTCGCGCAGGGAAAGGCCTCCGAGCGGGACCTGCTGCTGTTCCACGTCACCGACGACGTGGACGAGGCGGTGGCCCTGGTGACGAAGGAGGTCAACCGGTAGTCCGGCCGCCTCCTGCAGTCCCGCTCGCCCGTCGTCCCGCCCGCCGCCCGGGGAGCGTCCTGCTCGATCCGCCGCCCGGGGAGCACCGCAGGCTCCCCGGGCGCCCGGCGCGTCAGGCCAGCCCGCGCCGCGCCACCGCGGGCGGCCGGTGACCGGCGATCGAGGCGACCATGTCCAGTACCTGCCGGGTCTCCGCGACCTCGTGCACCCGGTACACCTGGGCCCCCAGCCACGCCGACACGGCCGTGGTCGCCAGCGTCCCGATCACCCGCTCCTTCACCGGACGGTCCAGGGTCTCGCCGACGAAGTCCTTGTTGGAGAGCGAGACGAGCACCGGCCAGCCGGTTCCCGTCATCTCGTCGAGGCGGCGGGTGGCCTCCAGCGAGTGCCGGGTGTTCTTCCCGAAGTCGTGACCGGGATCGATCATGATCCCGTCCCGGCGCACCCCGAGCTCCACCGCGCGCGCGGCCAGCCCCAGGGTGACCCGCAGGATGTCCGCCATCACGTCCTCGTACTCCACCCGGTGCGGGCGGGTGCGCGGCTCGGCGCCGCCCGCGTGGGTGCAGACCAGCCCCGCGCCGTACCGGGCGGCGACCTCCGCCAGCTTCGGGTCCACCCCGCCCCAGGCGTCGTTCAGCACGTCGGCACCGGCCTCGCACACCGCCTCGCCCACGTCGTGCCGCCAGGTGTCCACGCTGATCACCACGTCCGGGTGGCGGCGGCGGACCTCCGCGACGAAGCCGACCGTGCGCCGGGCCTCCTCCTCGGCGGAGACCTCCTCGCCCGGTCCCGCCTTGACGCCGCCGATGTCGATGATCGCCGCACCCTCCGCGACCGCCTGCTCGACCCGGGTGAGCGCCGGCTCGTCGAGGAACGTGGCGCCCTGGTCGTAGAAGGAGTCGGGGGTCCGGTTCACGATTGCCATGATCACCGGTTCGTGCGGACCGAATTCCCGCCGCCCCAGCCTGAGTGGACCGCTTCGCATCCCGTGTTCCTCCTCGTAGATCGCCCCTGGGGGTCTCGTCCGGATCATGCCGGACGGCCACGGGCCGTGCGGACGCGAACTCGCCACCGGGCCTGTGAGCACCGGTGGGGATCCGGCCCGGTCCGAACGGAAAAGCATGGCACGATCGGACCCGGACTGATTCCCGCCCGCTGGGGAGGCGCACGTGTTCTTGTTCCTGCTGCTCGCGATGGTCGTGGTCGTCGGGGCGGTCACCCTTGCCGTGGTCGGCGGGGGTGACCGGGGGGTGCTCCTGGACACCGCGCCCGAGTGCCTCACGGACCCGTTGCCGGCGACCCGGCCCCTGGTGACCGCCGACATCGAGAAACTCCGGCTGCCGATGGCCGTACGCGGCTACCGCATGGCCGACGTGGACGAGGCGCTCGACCGGGTCGCGGCCGAACTCGCCGAGCGCGACGCCCGGATCGCCGACCTGGAGTCGGCGCTCTCCGGGGCTCTCTCCCAGGGCGCCCCCGGGCCCGACTTCCGCAAGCGCTCCTTCGGCCAGGAGCCGGGCCACGACGAGGGAGGGGAACGATGACCGACGGAGCCCAGCCGGGTCCGGACGGCGCGCTGCGCTGCCCCTGGGGCCTCAGCACCGACGACTACCTCGCCTACCACGACACCGAGTGGGGGCGGCCGGTCCACGGCGACGACGCCCTCTTCGAGCGCCTCTGCCTCGAAGCGTTCCAGTCCGGCCTCTCCTGGCTCACGATCCTGCGCCGCCGGGAGGGCTTCCGCACCGCCTTCGCCGGATTCAGGATCGCCGAGGTAGCCCGGTTCACCGACGCCGACAAGGAGCGGCTCCTCGCCGACGCCGGCATCATCCGCAACCGCGCCAAGATCGACGCCACCCTCGCCAACGCCCGGGTGCTCGCCGGGTGGGCCCCCGGCGAGCTGGACGAGCTGATCTGGTCGTACGCCCCCGACCCGGACACCCGGCCCGCCCCCAAGACGCTCGGGGACGTGGCGGCGGTCACCCCGGAATCGACCGCGCTCGCCAAGGCGCTGAAGAAGCGGTCCGTGCGTTTCGTCGGTCCGACCACCGCGCACGCCCTGATGCAGGCGTGCGGCCTGGTGGACGACCACCTCGCGGACTGCGTGGCGCGGGGTGCCACCGGCTGACATCCGTCGCGGACGGCCCCCGTGTGGTGGGATTCACTTCGCGAGGAAGCACTTCCCGAGGAATCACCTCCCGACGGATCACTTCCCGACGGATCACTTCCCTAGGTAGCGCGGCTTCTCCTTGGCGAGGAACGCCTTCACCGCGATGGTGTGGTCCTGCGAGGCGCCCGCCTTCGTCTGGAGTTCGTCCTCCTTCTCCAGCGTCTCGGCCAGGGTGTGCCCCGCGCCGTACGCCAGGGACGCCTTGAGCGCCGCGTAGGCCACGGTCGGCCCGTCCGCCAGCGCGCGCGCCACGGACGCGGCCTCGGCGGCGAGGTCGGCCGCCGGGACGACGCGGTTGACCAGACCCAGTTCGTAGGCCTGGGCCGCGGTGATCGAGCGCGGGAAGAGCAGCAGGTCCGCGGCCCGGCTCGGCCCGATCAGCCGGGGCAGGGTCCAGGACATCCCGGAGTCCGCGGTCAGCGCGACCCCTGCGAACGAGGTGTTGAAGGAGGCGGTGTCGGCCACCACCCGGTAGTCGGCGGCGAGCGCGAAGCCGAAGCCGGCCCCGGCGGCGACCCCGTTCACCCCCGCCACGACCGGCTTCTCCATCTCCGTGATGGCCAGCACGATCGGGTTGTAGTGCTCGCTCACCGTGCTCAGCGCGTTCCCGCCGCCGGTCTCCTGCGCGGTGAGGAGCGAGGTGACGTGCTCCTTCAGGTCCTGGCCGACGCAGAAGGCACGCCCGGTGGCCGTGAGCAGTACGGCGCGTACGGAGGAATCGCCCGCGGCGGCGCGCAGCGAGTCCCGCAGAGCGACCTTGGCCGCGGTGTTCATGGCGTTCATCGCGTCGGGTCGGTTGAGGGTGATCGTCGCCAGTCCGTCGCTCACCTCGTAGAGCACGGTGCTCGCCAGTTCGTCGGCCATGGTGGTGTCCCCTCGCTGTCCTGGTTCGGTGCCTCGCCAGGCAAGCATGGCCGACGCCCCGCCGGGCCGACATGTGACCTGCGTCTAACGATTGGCTCTCGGCTCGGGCCGCGAGGGGGCGAAGTATCGCAGCCGGATCGCCGAATTGGGTGGTTTTGGTGGTGTGCGTTGTGCAAGCGATGCCGATCGATGTTGGTCATCGGGGTGTCGCATGCGGGATAATGACCTGGAAGCAATGTGTTCGATGCCGGTGAGGCAGCGCCTGTCATGGGGCCGCCGGTTGCGATTGAGCTGGTTTCAGGAAGGGGAACGAGCATGGCGGCCATGAAGCCGCGGACGGGCGACGGCCCGCTCGAGGTGACAAAGGAGGGGCGGGGCATCGTCATGCGAGTTCCGCTCGAAGGCGGCGGTCGGCTCGTTGTCGAGCTGACGCCGGACGAGGCAGACGCGCTCGGCGACGCGCTCAAGAAGGTTGTCGGCTGACCTTCTGCGCGCCCACACTTCACTTCTGCCCCGGCACGGGTTCCCGTGCCGGGGCAGAAGCGTGTCCGGGGCTGGGTGCCCGCGGGGCGGGCCGGGCGAGGCCGTCACGGGCCGGCGGCGGGGCGGGGCGAGGCGGTCACGGGCCGGCGGGGTGGGGCGAGGCCGTCACGGGCCGGCGGCGGGGCGAGGCGGTCACGGGCCGGGTGCCGGCCGCGGCGCGTGCGGTCAGCCGCGCCGGACCGCGCAGAGCAGCCCGTCGCCGACCGGCAGCAGCGTGGACATGAGTTCCTGACTCTCCCGCACCGCCCGCAGCAGTTCCCTGATGCGCTGGACCTCGGCGGGCTGGGCCGCGGCGTCGACCGTACGGCCGTCGGCGAAGACCCCTTCGAAGCAGACGACCCCGCCCCGGCGGAGCAGACGCAACGATTCGGCCAGGTACTCCAGGCTCTCCAGCCGGTCGCCGTCGCAGAAGACCAGGTCGTACCCGCCGTCCGCGAGGCGCGGCAGGACGTCCAGCGCGCGTCCGGGGATGAAACGGGCCTTGTTGGTGGCGAAGCCCGCGGCGCGGAACGCCTCGCGGGCGAACTGCTGCCGTTCCGGCTCCGGATCGACCGTCGTCAGCACCCCGTCGGGGCGCATCCCGTTCAGCAGATAGATGCCGGACACGCCCGTGCCCGTGCCGATTTCCGCCACCGCTTTGGCGTCCGCCGCGGCGGCGAGCAGCCGCAGCGCGGCGCCCGTGCCGGGGGAGACCGAGCGGATCCCGAACGACCTGGACCGCTCGCGGGCCAGGTACAGAGCCTCGTCCTCGGGGACAAAGGCGTCGGCGAACGCCCAGCTCGTCTGCCGGTTGGCGGTAATGACCCTCTCCTGTCCCCGTAGTTGGCGCAACGGTGACTGTATCCGCTGTGCAGGGGAACCCGCAGATGGGACCGGACGTTGGGGAGGGAGAGGGGAAAGCGCCCGAAGGGGGCCCGCGGATCGGGCCCACCGGACCGGCACGAGAAGGCCCCGGGCATGGCCCGGCCCCTTGCGAAAAGGCTTATACGGAGCTAACGGGCGAGGTGGCTATGGTAGGGGCTCCACTGGACACCACCAGAGCCGACAGGGGAGGTGCGGCTGCGCCTGGGGATCGGGGAGGAGCGCTGCGGCGCTTTCTCAGGTCGGCGGGTGAGCCGAAATCCGTGACCAACAACGCTGACCGTTCTTCCAACGATTCCGCAACGACCGCGACCTTCGCCTCCGACACGGAATCCCCGGCGTGGACCCCGCCCTCATGGGAAGAGATCGTCAGCACCCACAGCGGTCGCGTGTACCGACTCGCGTACCGGCTGACGGGCAACCAGCACGATGCGGAGGACCTCACCCAAGAGGTGTTCGTCCGCGTCTTCCGGTCGCTGTCGACGTACACCCCCGGCACCTTCGAGGGGTGGCTGCACCGCATCACCACCAATCTCTTCCTCGACATGGTCCGTCGCAAGCAGCGGATCCGTTTCGACTCCCTCGGGGACGACGCCGCCGAACGGCTGCCCAGCCGTGAGCCGTCGCCGCAGCAAGCTTTCAACGACACCCACTTCGACGCGGACGTGCAGCAGGCGCTGGACACCCTCGCCCCCGAGTTCCGTGCCGCCGTCGTGCTCTGCGACATCGAGGGTCTGAGCTACGAGGAGATCGCGGCGACCCTCGGGGTCAAGCTGGGCACCGTGCGAAGCCGCATCCACCGAGGCCGTTCGCATCTGCGCAAGGCGCTCAAGCACCGGTCTCCCGAAGCCCGCGCCGAACAGCGCTCCCTGGCGGGCGCCGTCCTCGCGGGGGAGGGCGGAACGACGTGACACCCACAGGCCCCACCCCTGCCGAGCAGCATCTGGGGGACCGGCTCGCCGCCCTGGTCGACGGCGAGCTCAAACACGACGCCCGCGAACGCGTCCTGGCCCACCTCGCCACCTGCTCCCGCTGCAAGGCGGAGGCGGATGCCCAACGGCGGGTCAAGTCCGTGTTCGCGCAGACGGCTCCCCCCTCACCCACCGAGGGCTTCCTCGCCCGACTGCAGGGTCTCCCCGGCGGTACGGGCACCGAGGACGGCCTCGGGCGCGGGCCCTTCTCCACCGACGGCCGGCCGGTGGACGACTTCCGCCTCCCGACGGGCCGTCCCCCCGGTGGCCGCCGGACGGAGAGGGCCCCCTCGCCGCTGGACGGCTTCGGATACCTCCCCACCGCGCACGGGCCGAGTGCCGTCCTGCCCGGCGGGCCGGGCGGCTCCGCCTTCCGCATACACGAGGTGGCCCGCGAGGCCGACCGCTCCCCGTGGCGCAGCCGGCGGTTCGCGTTCGCCGCCGCCAGCGCCGTCTCGCTGGCGGCCATCGCGCTGGGCGGTGCCGTCCCGGTGGGTGACTCCTTCGACGTCTCCCTGCGTGCCGAGGGCGCCGGGTCCACCGCGACCCCGCTCGACGCCGACGCACGCGCGGCGAGCGGAATCTCCGCGGCCAGCCGGGGAAGCTCCCAGGGCGGCGCACTCTCCGTGGAGGACCGTTCCGGCACCACGCCCACCTTCGCGGCGTCCTCCGCCCCCGCGGGGCTCGCCACCACGGGCACCCGGCCGCCGGCGGGTACGCAGCCCCTGTCCGGCACCGAGACCCTCTTCGGGACCGGGCAGAAGTACACGCAGCCGACGAGGAGGGTCTCGCTGGCCTCGCTGATATGCCCCAGCACGGCGTCCCCGCTCCTCGCGCCGCTGTTCCCCGCCGCGGCCGCGCAGCCGGGGACCACCGCGTCCGCCACACCTGCCGCCCCGTCGGCCTCCGCCACGCCGCTCTCGGCTCTGCCGTCGCCGCACCAGGCGCTGCGCTGATCGCCCCGCGCCGGTCATGCCCCGGCGCGGGAACGGCACCTCCACGCTCCGCCCCGGCGGCCCGCACGAGCCGCCCCCTCCCCCGCTCGACGCCGTCTCCGTTCAACCCGCCCGAAACCTGGTTGAATGCCGGTCTGAACGCTCCGGGGAGGGCGTGCGGAGGCCATGTACGGGGAGAGTATGGACGAGGGAAAGCCCACCGGACCGAAGCCGAAGTGGTGGAGCCGTCCCTCGACGGGACCCGCCGCCGACACCGTGGGCTCACCCCCGCTCCTCCCGCCGGCCGCACCTGAGCAGCCCGAACCCGCGCCCGCCGCACCGGCACGCGCGGACGGACCCGCGGACGGACCCGCGGCCGCCGTGCCGGAGGTGCCCGGGCCCCGTACCCCCGGCGCCGCGCGCCCCCTGCACGAGCCCGACGAGTACAGCACCCCGCCCTACGGCGGCCCCGGCCCCTGGGCGCCCGCCCCGCCGGTCCAGCACCCGGCCGCGACTCCCGCGCACGGCACCCCCGTACCCCCGGCGTACGCGACGGCGCCCGGTGCGCCGCACCCGGCCGGACCGCACGGGCGGCAGGCCGCACCCGGGCAGGTCCCCGCGCCGGGCGCGCCCTGGCTCCGCTACGACCCGTGGAACTCCGCGCAGCAGCCGCTGATCCGGACCGCCCCGCAGCACTCCGGAGTCGTCCCGGCAGAGGGCCGCAAGGGCGGTCGGCGGGGGTCGCTCCTCATCGGGGCCGTACTCCTCGCGCTGGTCGCGGGAGCCATCGGCGGCGGGGTCGGCGCGTACGTCGAACGGAACGGCGGCCTCACCACCGTGCACCTGCCGCAGGCCGCCGCCGCGCCCGCCGGCCGCGCGCCGGACAGCGTCGCCGGGATCGCCGCGAGCGCCCTGCCGGGCGTGGTCACCCTGCACGTCAGCGGCAGCGCGGAATCCGGCACGGGCACCGGCTTCGTCCTCGACGACCAGGGCCACATCCTCACCAACAACCACGTCGTCGCCCCCGCAGGTTCGTCCGGCGACATCACCGTGACCTTCAGCGGCGGCGAGAACGCGCGGGCCGAGGTGGTCGGCACGGACAGCGGGTACGACCTCGCCGTGGTCAAGGTCGACGGAGTGTCCGGCCTGCGGCCGCTGACGCTCGGCAACTCCGACAACGTCGCGGTCGGCGACCCGGTGGTGGCCATCGGTGCCCCGTACGACCTGTCGAACACCGTCACCTCGGGGATCATCAGCGCCAAACAGCGCCCGATCACCGCCGGGGGCGAGGAGGAGGGCGCCACGGACGTCAGCTACGTCGACGCCCTCCAGACCGACGCGCCGATCAACCCCGGCAACTCCGGCGGTCCGCTCCTCGACGCCCGGGCACAGGTGATCGGCATCAACAGCGCCATCCGCGCGGCCGACACCGGCTCCGCCGAGACCGGCGCCCAGGCGGGGTCGATCGGCCTCGGGTTCGCCATACCGATCAACCAGGGCAAACGCGTCGCCGAGGAGCTCATCAACACCGGTAAGGCCACCCACCCGGTCATCGGGGTCACCCTGGACATGGAGTACACGGGCGACGGGGCGAAGGTGAACACCGAGGGGGCGGACGGCTCCGCCGCCGTCACCGAGGGCGGCCCGGGAGACCGGGCCGGTGTCCGGCCCGGGGACGTCATCACGGCGGTGGACGGCGTACGCGTCCACAACGGCGAGGAGCTCATCGTGAAGATCCGCGCCCACCGGCCGGGCGACCGGCTCGGCCTGCGCCTGACGCGCGGGGGTAAAGAGCTGTCCATGACTCTGACCCTGGGGTCCGCCACCGGCTCCTGAGCCCCCGCCACGTGGTGGGATGTGTGTTCATGCGGCCGGAGCACTGCGTGACGAGGAACCACATACGGGTGTGGCACGAACCTGCGCTGCCCCCGGCCTCGCGGCAGGTCACCCTCCGGTCGGTGCTGCGGGGTTCCCTGCTACCACTTCTGTTCTGGGCCGCTGTCGCCGGCGCCGTGTCCGTGCGGGCCCCGCTCGTGGCGGCGGGCTTCGGCGGGTTCTTCGCGGTGTCGTCAGTCGTGAGGTTCTGGCGCCGCCGCAGGAGGACCCACACCGTGCGGTGCAGTCTCTACGGGGCGCTGGGCGGGGTCTTCGCCCACTCCGGCGACGGGTTCTGAGGCGTCGCGGCGGACGGCGCCCGCCGCGAGAACGCCCGAAGGAGCGGCTTCCAGGGCCGCTCGGGCGCCCGGTGCGATCCGGGCGGGAGCCCCTGGACGTCGTCCGGAGCTACCGTCCGTACAGCTCGGCCAGGTACGGTTTGCTCGGCCGGACTTTCCGGTCGTGCCGGTGGGAGACCACGCGACGAACACGCGGAGCACACGAGGAGCGGCAAAGTGTTCAATGACATAGGCGCACTTGAGCTGCTGACTCTCGGGATTCTCGCCGTCCTGGTCTTCGGCCCCGACAAGCTGCCGAAGGTCATCCAGGACGTCACGCGCACGATCCGCAAGATCCGCGAGTTCTCGGACAGTGCCAAGCAGGACATCCGCTCCGAGCTGGGCCCGCAGTTCAAGGACTTCGAGTTCGAGGACCTGAACCCGAAGACCTTCATCCGCAAGCAGCTCATGGACGGCGAGGACGATCTCGGGCTCAAGGAGATCCGCGAGAGCTTCGACCTCCGCAAGGAGATCACCGACATGACGGACGCCGTGCACGGGCGCGAGAGCGTGGCGGCGGCGACCGCGGCGACGGTGGCCTCGGCCGGTTCCGACGCCGGCGCGCTGACGAAGTCAGCGGCAGCCGACCCGCTGGCGAAGAGCGCCGCCGACCCCCTGAAGAAGGCAGCTCCGGCCGCCGCGGACGACCGCCCGCCGTTCGACGCCGACGCCACCTGAGCCCCGTCCTTCCCGGCTCGTCCGGACGGTATGGCTATTCTCCATCTGTCCGGTTGCGAGGATGCCCGAGCCCGCGGGGGGCGGGCCGCTCCGGATCCTGAGAGATCGAGGAGGCGGCCGGGCAGATGGAGACCACGAGTCGGGTTGACACGGATGGCACGCCCAGCACGGACACCGCGGCGGCGGAGGGGGTGCCCTCGGCCCGGCCAGCGGTCGTCGACGGCTATCTGCAGGCGTCCTTCCCCTGGTACGCGCTGGACGGGGCGTTCACCGGACCGCGCCGGCTGACCCAGGTCGGCCGGGCCGCGGACGGTACGGTCCAGCACGGCGCGATCGGCCACGGTGACGAGCCGCTGGCGCGCCCCGACGCGGGCCCCGAGAAGGAGCGGTTCGCCGTCGTGGTGACCGTGGCCAGCAGCCCCGTACGCGGCAGCGGCGACGGCACCGGGACCCTGGAGGCCACCACGGTGTCCACGGCGGCCTGGCTGGCCGGCTCCGGACTCCTCGCCTGCACCTGGCCGCAGCAGCTCGACCACGGCCTGCGCGACGACTGGCTCGACCAGCAGACCGAGATCGCGTTCGAGCTCGCCGACGAACTGGACGGGGCGCCGTGGTCGACGCTCTCGCTGCCGGTGGACGGCGTGCCGGTCGAGTTCCACTACCGCGAGTCCGAGTTCGGCTGGGTGCTGGCCGGGTCCGCGAAGGGCGTCCACCTCGGTGCGTACGGGCGGGGGATGAGCGCGTACGGGCTCGGCTTCTCGGCCGTCGAGGACGTCGCCGCCTACGCCTGAGCCGGACGGCCCGCCCGACGTGTGAGGAGCCGGGCCGGACGCACGAGGAGCCGGGCGGTCCGTACGTAC
>NZ_JBHWZJ010000184.1:0-14101 GCF_042728415.1 Streptomyces sp. NPDC060198
GGCGCACCACCACCCGGCAACCCCCTTTCACGCAGGCCCGGTTGGCCGCCCCGTGCAACGCGCCGTGCTTAACGCAGTCGGCCGCCTCCGGTCCCGGCGCGTAAATGGGGGATAAGCGCACCATGGGGAAAGAGGTACCGCTCGCGCGTCCCGGACTCACGCTCCGGATCAGGCCGGCGGCGGGCGGGCCCACGGGACCGTAAAGGAGACGACTCATGTCCGACCTCTCACACACCCGTGCCGGCACCCGTGCGGACGCGCATGCCGACATGGCGGACCACCCGGACCTCCCGGAGATGCGCGAGCGGTACGACCGCACGCTCGGCGGCCGCGACGTCGCCCTCGTGGACGCGCCCGTGTTCCTCCTCGGTCTGTACTGCGCGGTGTCGCCCTGGGTACTCCACTTCACGTCGAGCCAGCCCGCACTGGTGCAGCACAACCTGATCATCGGTATCGCCCTCGCCGTACTGGGCCTCGGCATCACCGCGTCCCCGTCCCGGATGTACGGCCTGAGCTGGGCCATCTGCGCGATGGGCGCCTGGATGATCGTCGCACCGTGGATCGTGGGCAGCGGCCCCGATCTCGGGGTCGTCCTGAACAACGTCATCATCGGCGGACTCGCCGTGGTGCTGGGTCTGATCTGCGCGGCCGCCTCGATGAAGAGCGGCGGTGCTATGGGCGGCAGGGCCGGGACGAAGGCCACCGCAGGACGAGGAAAGGCGGGTTTCCGGGACTGACGGTGTCGACAGACGCGCGGGCCGTAGGGTGCCTCCCATGGGGCGGGGTGACAGGCAAGACCGGGTGGTGGGCACCGTCGTCGGCTCGGCGGTCGGGGACGCGCTGGGAGCCCCGTTCGAGTTCGGGCCGGCCGGAGTCTGGTCGGCCCGCTTCCCCGACGGCACCGGCACGATGTGCGGGGGCGGCGGCTGGGACCCGGGCGAGGCGACCGACGACACGCAGATGGCCGTACTCGTCGCCGAGTCGCTGCTGGAGCGGGAGGGGCTCGACCTGCCCGACATCTTCGACCGGTTCTGCCGGTGGGCCGCCTCCGATCCCAAGGACATCGGCATCCAGACAAAGACCGTCCTGCTCGGCGGCGACCCCTGGGACCTGGCCGCCGCCCTCCATTTCCAGGTGGAGGTGCGCGCAGCGGGCAACGGCTCACTGATGCGGGCGGCCGGATCGGCCGTCCGTTTCGCCCGCACGGCAGGGCCGGACCCCGGGGACGAAGCCGGAGCCCGCGCCGCCACGATGGACGCGGCCCGGCGGATCGCGGCCCTGACGCACGGCGATCCGGCCGCCTGGGAGGGCACGGCCGTCCTCGACGAGCTGATCCGGGTGGCACTGGACGGCGACGACCCGCTCGCCGCCCTACCCGCCGCCCTCTTTGACGTACGCGAGGACCAGCGCGCCCGCTGGGCGGCCGTGCTCGCCCCGGACTGGCACCCGGGTCTGGCGACCGAGTTCAACGGCGCGGTCTGGCCCTGCCTGGGTACCGCCGTCTGGGCCCTGCGGACGACCTCGTCCTTCGAGGCCGCGCTCGCGGCGGCGATCGACGTCGGCGGCGACACCGACACGGTGGCCGCCGTGACCGGTGCGCTCGCGGGCGCCGTACACGGTAGGGGCGCGATCCCCGCCCGCTGGACGGAGCCGCTCCACGTACCGCTTCCCGGTTTCGGAGGGCGGGTGCTGCGCACCGCCGAGCTGACGGCCCTCGCCTTGCGCCTGGACGCGCACGCGGCACTGTTTCCTGCCCACCGCTCGGACACCCGTTGACGCCGAGCCGATCCGGCTGGTGCACTGAACGGATGCGTCCTCAGCTGCGGCTGGTCACCCGCGACCACATCGACTTCGGTCGGGTGTGGTCGTCGTCCTGTCGTCCCTGACTGCTTCTCCGTCAGCACGACGTCAGCACGTAGGCAGCACACGACGGCACGGCGCACCGAGCCCCCGGCCGGTGCCCCCGCAACCGCAACCCGCAGCAGAAGATGAGGCTTCGCCATGCCCGTAGAGTTCCTCGGCATCGCCGCGACCAACGAGGGTTCCGAGGTGACGCCCCGCTCGGGAGCGTCCTTCGACAAGGAGTACACGCTCAAGCTGGCCCGCGCCCACGAGGACCACGGCTGGGACCGGGTGCTCTTCGCCTACGGCTCCGGCTCCCCCGACCCGTCCCCGGCAGCCTCGTTCATCGCCGCCCGTACGGACCGGCTCCAGATCCTCGTGGCGCACCGGCCCAACGTGTCGTACCCGACCTTCGCCGCGAAGACCTTCGCCACGCTCGACCGGATCAGCGACGGGCGGCTCGCCGTCCACTTCATCACCGGCGGCAACGACCACGAGCAGCAGCGCGAGGGGGACTTCCTCACCAAGGACGAACGGTACGCGCGCACCCGTGAAGCCATCCAGATCATCAAGAAGGCGTGGACCTCCCACGAGCCCTTCGACCACGAGGGCACGCACTACCGCTTCAACGACTTCGTGAGCGACACCTTCCCCGTACAGCAGCCGCACCCGCAGGTCTCGTTCGGGGGTTCCTCCCCGGCGGCCTACGCGGCAGGGGGCGCCGAGGCCGACATCTTCTGCCTCTGGGGCGAACCCCTGGCCGAGACCGCCGAGCAGATCGCCTCGGTCAAGGCGGCGGCGAAGGCGGCGGGGCGCACCGACGTACCGAGGATCCAGGTGGCGTTCCGCCCGATCATCGCCCCCACCGAGGAACTCGCCTGGGAGAAGGCGCACCGGACGCTCGACCGGATCAGGGCCCGCAAGGCGGGTGCTCCGCCGAGCCGCCGCCACCCGCTGACCGCTCCGCAGAACGCGGGGTCGCAGCGGCTGCTCGCCGTGGCGGACCGGGGTGAGCGCCACGACCGCGCGCTCTGGACGCCGACCTCGGCCGAGACGGGCGGCGCCGGCAACTCCACGGCTCTGGTGGGCACTCCGGAGACGGTTGCGCAGGCCCTCCTCGACTACTACGACCTGGGGGTCGAGATCCTGTCCGCCCGGGGCTACGACCTGCTCGACGACGCGATCGACTTCGGCCGCCACGTCATCCCGATCGTGCGGGAGGAAGTCGCCAAGCGGGACGCCGCGCGGACCTCCGCCGCCTGAAACGGGCCGGAGTGCCCGAAGGCCGGTACACCGCCGCCACGTCGGACGAACGCACACACGATGCCCGTTCGGCGTGGCGACCAGGGTGATCCGGACCGACGGTTCGCCGGCCATCGCCGCCGGAAGGCGGAGACTTCCAGCCCCCCGGCGCGCCGAGAGTCATGGAGTCATCCGCGGCGTCGTTCCTCCTTCGTGCGGCGGTCGTCTGCCTGGTGTGGTTCTTCCTCCTCCCACTGACGTGACAGGCCCGCCAACTCGCCGGTGCGAAGCGCGCGTTGCAGAAGGCGGCTGCCGCCGCCCGGCGGCAGAAGCGGGAGCCGGCGGCGCGGCTCATGGTCGAGGCGGGCGAGGACGGGGAGCGGCGCGCCCTGTACGGCGACGTCCTCGTCCACCAAGGGCGGGACCGCGAGGCCGTGGCGGAGTTCCGCCACGTCGACGGCCGTCCGAACGGCCTGCCCCGGCGCTCCTACCCCGAGCCGTTCGACGCCCTCCGCTACCGGGCATGCGCACCCGGGCCGCCCGGCGCTCCCTGTTCGAGGGGCGCGAGAAGCCCGAGAAGCCCCGCCGCCGAGCGGGACGGCGGCGGCGCGACGGGGTGGAACCGCGCCGCGCGCGACCACATCCGCCCCTGCTCCCCCTCCCGTACGCCTCCCGGGTGTCCCCGGCGGAATCCACCCGATTCTTCGGCATCTCTTCGAAAAGCGGGTGCAACCTTCCGTGCCCTTCGGCGGTCACATCAAGTGGGAGCAAAACGCTCTTGAAGTGACAAGGGGGAAATTATGGGATTCGCGCGTATTGCCGCGACTGCCGGGGCGTTGACCGCGCTGGTGGTGGGGACCACGGCGGCGTTCGGCGCCACCGCCCAGGCAGCGCCCAACGTCACGCCGCAGGGGGTCTGCGGCAGTGCCTACAAGACCGTGAACTCGGCGCCCGTCGGATCGCTGGGCACCGTCTACCTCACGTACAACTCCGCGAACGGCAACAACTGCGTCGCGACCATCCGCTCCAACCCGGGCACCGTGAAGTACATGTCCGCGTACATCTACGTGCCGGACACCGACGCCTGGGCCGAGGACTACGGTAACTACACCTCTTACGCGGGCCCGGGCCGTGTCTACGGCAAGGGCCACTGCGTCAGCTGGGGCGGCAACATCGACAACATCCACGTGTCGGTGGAGAACTCCAACTGCGCGACTCTGAGGGAGCAGCGGGTCACCACCATCGGCTGACCCCGCCCTGCGCACCACAGCGGGCCCGGGGCGTGAGGCCCCGGGCCCGCTGTGTCGCTCGTGCGTCCTTTAGCCCACCGAGCTGTACGCCACCACTCCGCGCAGCACCTCGTCGACGGCCTTGCGGGCGTTCTTCGCCACCGTGCTGCCCTCGCGCGGGGCGGCCGCGGCCACCTGGCCGAGGACGTCGATGACCTGCTTGCACCAGCGGACGAAGTCGCCGGCGGGCATCTCGGCCTCGCGCAGCACCTCGTCCAGGGAGCGGCCGGAGGCCCACATGTAGACCGCCCAGGCGAAGCCGAGGTCGGGTTCGCGCTGGCCGACCCCCTCGGTCTGGCTGATCTTGAAGTCTTCCTCCAGGGCGTCGAGCCGTCCCCAGATGCGGACCATCTCGGCCATGGCGGTCTTCGCCGGGCCGGACGGCAGCTTGGGCGCCACCGCGTCGTCCGCCTGCCGTGCCTCGTAGACCAGCGCCGAGACGCAGGCCGCGAGTTCGGCCGGGTTGAGCCCCTCCCAGACACCGTCCCGCAGGCATTCGCTCGCCAGCAGGTCGAGCTCGCCGTAGAGCCGGGCCAGCCGGCGGCCGTGCTCGGTGACCTCGTTGGCGCGGAGGTAGTCCAGCTCGGTCAGCAGGGCCACGATCCGGTCGAAGGTGCGGGCGATGGTGTTCGTCCGTCCCTCGATGCGGTTCTCCAGCTGCCGGGTGTCGCGCTTGAGGCGGTGGTACCGCTCCGCCCAGCGCGCGTGGTCCTCACGCTCGTCGCAGCCGTGGCACGGGTGGGCCCGCAGCTCGGTGCGCAGGCGCGCGATCTCCCGGTCGTCGGCCGCCGCCGCGCGTCCCTTGCGGTGGCGGTCCGGCACGATGTGCCCGGCCTTGGTCCGCAGGGCGGAGGCGAGGTCGCGGCGGGACTGGGGCGAGCGCGGGTTGAACGTCTTGGGCACCCGCATCCGCTCCACGGCCTCCACCGGGACCGGGAAGTCGATCGACGCGAGCCGCTTCACCTGGCGCTCGGCGGTGAGCACCAGCGGGCGCGGGCCGTCGTGCTGGTCGAAGCCACGGTGGCCGTTGGCCCGCCCGGCGGGCAGGCCGGGGTCCAGCACCAGCGCGAGGCCGGCGAACTTGCCGGTCGGCACGTGGATGATGTCGCCGGGCTTCAGCTTCTCCAGCGAGGAGGCGGCCGCGGCGCGGCGCTGGGAGGCACCCTGCTTGGCCAGGTCGGTCTCGCGGTCCTTGAGGTCCCGCCGCAGGCCGGCGTACTCCTCGAAGTCCCCGAGGTGACAGGTCATGCCCTCGCGGTACCCCTCCAGGCCCTCTTCGTTCCGCTGGACCTGGCGGGAGATCCCGACGACCGAGCGGTCCGCCTGGAACTGCGCGAAGGAGGTCTCCAGCAGCTCGCGCGAGCGGTGCCGCCCGAACTGCTGGACCAGGTTGACCGCCATGTTGTACGACGGGCGGAAGCTGGAACGGAGCGGGTACGTGCGCGTCCCCGCGAGCCCGGCCAGCCCCGCCGGGTCCAGGCCCCGCTGCCACAGCACCACGGCGTGGCCCTCGACGTCGATGCCGCGGCGCCCCGCGCGGCCGGTGAGCTGGGTGTACTCGCCGGGCGTGATGTCGGCGTGCTGCTCGCCGTTCCACTTGACGAGCTTCTCCAGCACCACCGAACGCGCCGGCATGTTGATGCCGAGCGCGAGGGTCTCGGTGGCGAAGACGGCCTTGACGAGACCACGGACGAAGAGCTCCTCCACGACCTCCTTGAAGGTCGGCAGCATGCCGGCGTGGTGCGCGGCGATGCCCCGCTCCAGCCCTTCGAGCCATTCGTAGTACCCGAGGACGTGCAGGTCCTCGGTGGGGATGGAAGCGGTCCGCTCCTCGACGATCTCCCGCACGAGGCGGCGCTTGTCCTCGTCGTTGAGCCGCAGCCCGGCGGCGAGGCACTGCTGCACGGCCGCCTCGCAGCCCGCCCGGCTGAAGATGAAGGTGATAGCGGGCAGCAGTCCCTCGTTGTCCAGCCGGTCGATCACCTCGGCGCGGGACGGCGTCCAGATCCGGCTGCGCTGACGGCGCTCGCGCTCACGGTCGGCCTCGCGGACCATCTTGCCGCGCCGGCGGTCGCGCGGGTTGTACCCGGCCTGGCTCTCCATGCGGGCGAGCCTGATCAGGTCGGGGTTGGTCTCACGGCGGGCCGAACCGCGGCCGCCGTGGTCGGTCTCCTCCTCGAAGAGGTCGTACATCCGGCGTCCGGCCAGCACGTGCTGCCAGAGCGGGACGGGCCGCTCCTCGGAGACGATGACCTCGGTGTCCCCGCGCACGGTGTCCAGCCAGTCGCCGAACTCCTCGGCGTTGGAGACGGTCGCCGAGAGGGAGACCAGCGTCACGGATTCGGGCAGGTGGATGATCACTTCCTCCCAGACCGCGCCCCGGAAGCGGTCGGAGAGGTAGTGCACCTCGTCCATCACGACGTATCCGAGGCCGTTCAGGGACTGGGAGCCCGCGTACAGCATGTTCCGCAGCACCTCGGTGGTCATCACGACCACCGGCGCCTCGGAGTTGACGCTGTTGTCACCGGTGAGCAGGCCGACCTTGTCGGCGCCGTAGCGCTTGACCAGGTCGGCGAACTTCTGGTTGGAGAGCGCCTTGATCGGCGTGGTGTAGAAGCACTTGCGCCCCTGCTCCAGGGCGAGGTGCACCGCGAATTCGCCGACGATCGTCTTGCCCGAACCGGTCGGGGCCGCGACCAGCACGCCCTTGCCCGCTTCCAGTGCCTTGCAGGCCTCGATCTGGAAGGGGTCGAGTTCGAACTCGTACATCTCGCGGAAGGGCCACAGCGCCGTGGCCATCTCGGCCTGGCGGAGGCGGGAGGCGTGGTAGCGCTCGGCTGGTGAGAGGTCCTCTGTCATCTTGCTGTCGAGCCTACCCGCCACCTCCGACAGTCCATGCGCCCTTTTTCCGCCCGCGCACCCGGCCCGCCCCGGCCCCGGGCCCGGGTCAGCCGGTGAGGACCCGTACGGCGCCCGGCACGCACACCGCCGTCACCGGGAGCGCTCCCAGGGATTCACCGTCGGCGTAGGCGGTGGTGACGGCCGCGGCCAGTTCGACGGAGGCCGCGCGGTGGACGGTGACCACCGGGTGGGAGAGATGGGTGCCCCGGTAGACCCGGGGGAAGACCTTCAGCAAGGTGGTCCGGCTGCAGTCGCCGACGACGGTCACGTCGAAGAGGCCGTCGTCCATGACGGCGTCCGCGCAGATCCGCATGCCACCGCCGTAGGAGGTCCCGTTTCCGACCGCGACCAGCGTCGCCTCGACCTCCATGACGGCCCCGCCGTCCAGCCGTATCCGGTACGGGACCGGCCGGAAGGAGGCGAGCTCGGCGAGGATCGCCAGGTCGTACTTGAAGCGGCCCGGGATCCGGCGCATCCGGTTGCCCCGGTCGTTGACCCGGGAGTCGAAGCCGGAGGCCAGCACGGTGCCGAACCACCGGTCCCCGGCCCGTCCGAGGTCGAGGGTGCGTATGCCGTCCCGCTTCAGGGCGTCGGCGGCCAGCCGACCGGCCGCGGCCGGGTCGCGCACCGGCAGGCCGAGGGTCCGGGCGAAGTCGTTGCCGGTGCCCGCGGCCACCACCCCCAGCGGGGTCCGGGTCCCGGCCACCGCCTGGAGCGCGAGGGAGACCATGCCGTCCCCGCCCACCGCGATCAGCGCACCCGTACCGCCGGCCACGGCGTCCCGTGCCCTGCGCAGAGCGTCGTCCGCGTTCTCGCCGAGCACGGTCCGTACGGAGAATCCGGCATCCCGCAACGCGGAAGCGGCCGGCTGCGCGGCGTGCGCGCCCCGGCCGCTTCCCGCGGTGGGATTGACGAAGAGGGTGATCTCGCTGGTCACCCGCCGGACCCTACAAGGTCAGGTGATGTCGTCGTAACCGCCCGGAGATTGCGATCCGGCACCGTCCTGCTCGCCCGACGCCTGTCCGGGCACCGTGGCACGGCCCGCGGCCACGCTCTCCACTCCGCCGATCGGTTCGGGGGTGAGGTCGAGCTCCGACGCCTCGTCGTCGTCGAGCTCGGCGTCGGGGTTGCCGCGGGTGCGGCGCTTGTCGTTCAGGAGCGAGAAACCGGTCGCGATGAAGTACAGGACGGCCAGCGGTCCGGCCAGCAGCAGCATCGACAGCGGCTCGCCGCCGGGGGTGGCGATGGCGGCGAAGGCGGTGAGGCCGACGATCATCCCGCGCCACCAGCCGAGCATCCGCTTCCCGGTCACTATCCCGGTCAGGTTCAGCGCGACGAGGAGCAAGGGGAGCTCGAAGGCCAGGCCGAAGACCACGATCATGCGGGTCAGCAGGTCGAGGTAGCTGTCGAGCCCGATCTGGTTCTGCACGCTGTCCGGGCTGAAACCGAGCATGATCTGCGCGGTCTGCGGCAGGATCAGGTAGGCGAGGTAGCCGCCGGCCAGGAAGAGCGGAGCGCCGATGACGGCGAAACCGTAGGCGTACCGCTTCTCGCCCTTGTGGAGGCCCGGGGCGACGAAGGCCCACAGCTGGTACAGCCAGACAGGCGTGGCGAGAAGCACGCCGGACATGAGGGCGACCTTGAGGGCGTTGGTGAACGGCGCCATCAAGGTGTCGGTCTTCAGCAGCGCGCAGGGCTTGCCGTTGATCGCGGTGACCACGCCGTCCTTGCAGCCGACCGAGGAGAGGATCGGTCGCAGAAGGAAGTCGTAGATGTCCTTCTGGAAGAAGGCGGCGACGATCGTCACCACGACAATGGCCAGGACGGCCTTCAGAAGCCGGTTACGCAGCTCACGCAGGTGATCGAGGAGGGGCATCCGCCCCTCGTCGTTCTTCTCCTGCTTGCGGGCAGACTTGAGCAACCCACTTCCCTCGTCTCGTGCGGCAGCCGTCGGTGGAACGGATCAGCTGTCAGCTCTGGGTGGTGGTGGGGTTGGGCTCGGCGACGGGGCGCGCGCTGGTGACGTCACCCGGAGCGGCCTGGATGGTACGGGCGGCGGCAGGCTTCGGGGCGGGCTCGGCGACCGTCTCGGCGGCGGGGGTGGCGGGCTCGGCGTCGTCGCGCTTCATCGCCTTCGCCTCGCTCTTGAGGATACGCGCGGACTTGCCGAGCGAACGCGCCATGTCCGGAAGCTTCTTGGCACCGAAGAGCAGCAGGATGACAGCGATGATCAGAACCAACTCAAGGGGCTTCAGATTGCCGATCATGTGTGCGACTTCCTTCTCACTGGGGTGACTGGAGGAACGGGCTCACTACCCGATCAGTCGGACACGCGTCCGAACGGTCAGCTGGCAGCGATCGTAACCCGCAGTGGTAAACACGAGGCAATGCCTGTGCATACACGCGGTTCCGGACCACGCCTCCTGCCTGGGCCGACCCCAGCAGCGTACCGCGAGGTCCCGCGAATCCGGAGGGCACGGCTCCTGCTACCGGAGGACGTCCGCCGTGGAGGCCAGGCGCGTCGCGGCCCGTTCCAGGTCCTGGGCCGCCCGGTTGATCCGCTCCGAAGTGGTCGCCACCTGCCGGCCCAGCCGCCGGACTTCGAGGAAGACCCGGACGGCGAGGACGCCGAGCACGGCGATCCCCAGAAATCCCAGAGCGATGGCGAGCATGGGCCAGAACATGCGGGCTGAGCCTCTTTCGGGGGGACACGGGCGACGGCACGGGGCGGCTGCCGCGGCTACGGGGCGGTGTGCAGACGCAGCGTCCGTACGCCGCCGCCGGTGAGGAGCTCGACGATGCGCTCCCCTGCGGGCTTGCGCACGGCCGAGCCGCACTCGGGACAGGTGAAGGAGTAGAAGGTGGTGCTGGGGCCGGCCCCGATCGCGAGGCGCAGCGCCTCGGCTCCGAGCTCGAAGCGCGTACGGCAGTCGGGGCAGCCGGCCCGGAACCGCACGGCGTGGGCCGCCGCCGCGAGCCGGGCCGCTTCCGCGACGCCCGTCCCGCGTGGCCTCCGGGACATGGTGCCGTCCTCGGTTCCCGTCATCGTCAGACCACGCCGTCGTAGGCGGCGAGCGCTTCGGCTGCGGCCCGGCGTGCGCTCTCGGCCAGCTCCGGGGGCGACACGATGCGGCCCTCGCCACCGAGGCGGAGCGCCAGCCTCCGCAAACTGGCCGGGTCCGGGGTGCGCAGGGTGATCACCAGGCCGCCGTCGGGGCGCTCCTCGGCACGGTCGTGCGGATAGTACTCGGCGACCCACCGGCCGCCGGCGCCGACCTCGATCACCACTTCCGGGTCTTCGGCGGCCGGCTGTACGAGCCCTTCCGAGAGGTCGCGGAGCTCCAGCTCCGGGGGCGCGGCCGGGTCGTCGAGCAGCCGGATCTCCGCGACCCGGTCCAGACGGAAGGTGCGCCGGGCCTCGGAGAGCCGGCACCAGCCCTCCAGGTAGGTGTGGCCCACGGCGAAGAGGCGGATCGGGTCCACCTCGCGCTCGGTGAGTTCGTCCCGGGCGGGCGAGTAGTAACGGAGCCAGAGCCGTCTGCGTTCGGAGATGGCCCGGTCGACCTCGGCGAAGACGCCGCCCTCCGACTCGAAGGTGACCGAGAGCCGGGAGCTGGCCGCACCGGTCTCCCCGGCGGCCGTCTCCAGCTTGGCGGTGGCCCGTACCAGCGCGAGCCGGTCGCTCTCGCGCAGTCCGGGCAGGGTGGCGACGGCACGCGCGGCGACGAGCAGCGCGGTGGCCTCGTCGGCGGCGAGCCGCAGCGGCTCGGCGACGTCGTCCGGGTTGTGCCACCAGATCCGGTCGCCGTCGGTGTCGATGTCGAGCAGATCGCCGCCGCGGAAGCTGGTCCCGCACATGGGCAGCACGTCCAGGTCGGAGATGAGCTCGTCCTCGGTGATGCCGAAGGCCCGGGCGACGTCCTGCACATGGGCGCCGGGGCGCTCGCGCAGATACGTCACCAGGGAGAGCATCCGCCGGGTCTGGTCGATCGCGTTCGTGGCCATGGTGTCGTCTCCCTCAGTCCTCGAGTCCTTCAGTCCTTGGCCACGGCGCGCAGCCGGTCGACCACATCGGCCCGCAGACCGGCCGGTCCGAGCACGACGACGTCCGGTCCGAACTCGACGAGCCAGGCGTCCAGCCCGTGTCCGTACGGAATCTCCAGCTCGTCCCAGCCGTCACCGAGATCCCGCACCGAGACGGCGCGCGAGCGCAGTGGGAAGCCGGCCCCGCCGCGCAGTCTGATCCGGGCGGTGCGGGTCGCGGTCTCGCCGGCCCAGCTCTCCACGGTCTCCCGGACGGTGACCACGTCGGGAATGGCGGCGGTGAAGACGCCTGCCCGGGAGCGGACCCTGCCGGTGATGCGTGAGAGGCGGAAGACGCGCTCGGCGCCGCGCTCCCGGTCCCAGCCGGCCAGGTACCAGTGGCCGCGCCAGCACTCCAGCCCCCAGGGCTCGACCTGGCGCTGTTCGGCGCGGGCGGAATTGCCCTTGCGGTAGTCGAAGGTGACCGGGCGTCGGTCGCGGCACGCGAGCATCAGCGGTTCGAAGGCGGCCTCGTGCACGGGGATGCGCGGTTCGAGGGCGCTCGGCACCTCGTACGTGTCCTCGGCCTCGGGCATTCCGGCGGCGCGCAGCTTCTGCAGCGCGCCGCTGGCGGCTCCGGCGAGGCGGGCCTGCTGCCACACCTTCGCGGCGATCTCCAGGGCCGCCGCCTCCTCCGCGCTGAGAGTGATCGGCGGGAGGCGGTTGCTGTCGCGGCGGGCGAGGTAGCCGATGTCTCCGTCGAGTCCCTCGACGGTCTCGATGACGAGGCCGAGTTCGCGCAGATCGTCCTTGTCGCGCTCGAACATGCGGTTGAAGGACTCGTCCGAACCGGCTTCGAGGTACGCCTCGATGGAGCCGCGGAGCTCACGCTTGCTGAGCGGACGCCGTGTGCCCAGCAGGCACAGCGCGAGGTTCATCAGCCGCTCGGCCTTGGCAATCGCCATCGGCGCCCTTTCTCTCCATGCGCTACGACGCTCGACCGTACCGCCCCCGGGGGCCCCGGCAAAAACACGCGTACCCCGGGACTGACGGCGGGAGGGCCCGTGCCGAACGGCACGAGCCCTCCCGGGCCTCCGCGTGGGAGGCGTGATCATGGCGGACGGCGACAGGGTCGCGATCCGGCCAGAGCGCCGACCGGTCGGACCGTCGGACGAACCGGCGGTCCGGACCAGCCGGGCGGCCGGACGATCAGGGTCGGTGATCAGGTCCGACGATCGGGTTCGACGATCAGACCGCGACGAGGTCGCAGACGAAGATCAGCGTCTCACCCGGCGCGATGGCGGCACCCGCGCCGCGGTCACCGTAGGCGAGGTGCGCCGGGATGATCAGCTGGCGACGGCCGCCGACCTTCATGCCCTGGACGCCCTGGTCCCAGCCCTGGATGACCCGGCCGGCACCGAGCGGGAACTTGAGCGGCTCACCGCGGTTCCACGAGGAGTCGAACTCCTCACCGGTGGAGAAGGCCACGCCCACGTAGTGGACGGAGACGAAGTCGCCGGCCTTGGCCACGGCGCCGTCGCCCTCCCAGATCTCCTTGATCTCAAGACCGGCCGGCGGCTCGCCGCCCGGGAAGTCGACCTCGGGCTTCTCGATGCTCACTGAAACTGCTCCTTGGAAAAGTTGAACTGCACAACCGGGACAGTCTTACATCTTCGCCAGCAGGTCCACGGCGAAGACCAGTGTCGACTTGGCGGGAATCGACTGCTGCTCGGTGTCACCGAAGCCCTGGTCCGGCGGGATGACCAGCAGGACCCGGCTGCCGACCTTCTTGCCGACGAGCCCGCTCTTCAGGCCCTTGAGGGTCACCTGCTCCAGCGGGAAGGTCTGGGTCTTCCCCTGTTCGTAGGTACTGTCGAACGTCTTTCCGTCCTTCCACAGCAGTCCCACGTAGTTCACCACGACGCTGTCGGTGTCCGTGACGACCTCGCCGTCGGACTCCAGCACGTAGGTGGAGGAGAGCTTGGTGGGCGGGTCGCTCTTCGGGACGGTGACGCTGGGTGCCTTGCCGTCCGTATTGGTGCCGACCTTCGGCAGTGCCGCATCGTTCTGCGCGACCTTGGTGCCCTTGGCGGTCGTCGGGACCTGGGAGGCCTTGACGACGTCGATGACGAAGACGAGGGTCGCGTTGGCCTTGATGTCGCCCTGGCCCTGCGCGCCGTAGGCGAGGTCCGGCGGGATGACCAGCTGGACGCGGCTGCCGACCTTCTGGCCGACGAGGCCCTTGTCCCAGCCCTGGATGACCATGCCGGCGCCCAGGGTCAGATCGAACGGGGCCTTGCGGTCGAAGCTGTTGTCGAACGGCTTCGTGGAGTCCCAGGCCTGGCCGAGGTAGTTGACCTGGACCGCGTCACCGTTCTTCAGCGCGGCGCCGTCACCCTCGCTGATGACGGTGGTCTTCAGCTCCTTGGGCGGGTCGCCCACGCCCTTGGCGATGGTGGGTTTCTCACCGAACTTGGCACCCGCGGTGATCGCGGGCACGCCGGTCTCGGACGAAGCGGAGTCGGAGGCCTTGTCGTCGCTGCCGCAGGCTGCGGAGAGCAGCAGGAGGGGGACGACGAGAAGGCCGGCAAGTCGGCGCACTGGTTCCTCAGATCTCAGACGACACAGTCATGGGTCCCGGACACCTTACGGCCTTCGCACTGTGCGGAACCGGTTTCGCGACGCCCCGCGACGCGGCCCGGCCGGTCGTCTCCCCCGTGCGTGCGACCCTCGGGCGCCGCGTACGGCGTGGTGTTCGAGTACGGCACGGGCGCACGGGACAGGCCCCGGAACGGGTGTTCCGG
>NZ_JBHWZJ010000185.1:0-13937 GCF_042728415.1 Streptomyces sp. NPDC060198
CACCGAAGGACGTCGAACTCGCCGCATAACCCCACCACCCGAACCACCCCAAGCCCGACAGGGATGCCTTGACGAACGACATAGAGGCACCCCCCCGATACGCTCCAGGCTATGGCAGGTATCTCTGGAAGGCCTCGTGATCGGCGTCGCGCCTTCAACAGCGAGGAGCGCATCGCCATGTTCATCGCGGCCGACGGTCGGTGCACAGCTTGTAGCCAAGATCTGGAACCGGGCTGGCATGGAGACCACATGCAACCGTGGTCCGGGGGCGGGCCCACCGAGGTCACCAACGGGCAGGCTCTCTGCCCCGAATGCAATCTGAAGAAGGGGCAAGGGTCCGAAGGGGCAAGGGTCCATGGGGGATGTCTTCGGCCTGCGTGACTGGCAGCAGGAAACCCGCGAGCGCTACCACGGCCGTAACGGCGCAAAGACGCGTCGAACCGCATGATCGATGCTGCTCTGGAAGTGCGCCGCGACGCCTGAGCAGCGTGGTCACCTTGACCACGGGTTGGCCACACCCTGGTCAACGCTGGGATACGGGCGGTAAGAGGTAAGACAGGGTGAACACAGAGGGCGGGTCTCCATTTCGGAGACCCGCCCTCTGACCTGCTACTTCTCTGACCCGCTGCGGTGGGTGTGGGATTTGAACCCACGGTGACATCGCTGCCACGACGGTTTTCAAGACCGTTCCCTTAGGCCGCTCGGGCAACCCACCCCGCTCCCCGGTGCGACGGGGTCGCCGCCGGGGAACGGCCTACAGCCTAGCCGGTCAGCTGTCGCCCTTGCGCTCGCCCAGGGTGAGTTCGACGGTGGACTCCTTGCCGTCGCGCTCGTACGTCAGGGTGACCCGGTCGCCCGGCTTGTGGGTCCAGATCTCGCCGATCAGGGTCGGGCCGCTGTCGACCGGGGTGTCGTTGAACTTGGTGATGACGTCGCCCGCCTTCAGGCCCGCCTTGGCGGCCGGCCCGTCCGCGGCCACGGCCGAGGTGCCGGAGGAGCCCTGGTCGGAGATGACCGCGCCGTCGCCGTTCTCCGACATGGTGACCGTCGCGCCGATGACCGGGTAGACGGGCTGGCCGGTCTTGATGAGCTGCTCGGCGACGTTCTTCGCCTGGTTGATCGGGATCGCGAAGCCGAGGCCGATGGAACCGGCCTGCGTCTGGGCGCTGCTGCCGGTCGACTGGATGGCGGAGTTGATGCCGATGACCGCACCGGTGGCGTCGAGCAGCGGGCCGCCCGAGTTGCCCGGGTTGATCGAGGCGTCCGTCTGCAGGGCGCTCATGTAGGAGCTGCTGCTGGAGGAGGAGCCGTCGCTGGAGGCGACCGGGCGGTTCTTGGCGCTGATGATGCCGGTGGTGACCGTGTTGGAGAGGCCGAAGGGGGCGCCGATCGCGATGGTCGAGTCGCCGACCGCCACGTTGTCGGAGTTGCCGAGCGCCAGCGGGTTCAGCCCGGCCGGCGCGTTCTTCAGCTTGATGACGGCGACGTCGTAGCCCTCGGCGCGGCCGACCACCTCGGCTTCGTACTTCTTGCCGTCGGAGAAGGTAGCGGTCAGCTTGCCGCTCTCCGCCGCGGAGGCCACCACGTGGTTGTTGGTGAGGATGTGGCCTTCCTTGTCGTACACGAAGCCGGTGCCCGTGCCGCCCTCGCCGTCGCCGTTCTCCGCGTCGATCGTGACCACGCTGGGAAGCGACTTGGCGGCCACTCCCGCCACGGTGCCGTCGGCGCGCTTGAGCGCCTTCGGGCTGTCGGAGGCGCTGATCGTCGTGGAACCGCCGGAACCGTCGTCGTTGCTGTCGGCGGCCCAGAAGCCGAGCGCGCCACCGATGCCACCGGCGACGAGTGCCGTCGCGGCGACCAGGGCGACGAACCCGCCCGCCCGGCGCTTGCCCGGGCCCTTGGGGGTCTGCTCCGCGGAGGCACCCCAGACGGGTCCGCCGTCTCCACCGCCGTCGCCGCCTGCGGCGTACGCCGGGACGGCCGGCGGGGCGGGGGGCGGCCACGAACCGGCGGGCGCGGCGGTGTGCGGCGCCGGGTGGTCCGGAGCGGCCTGCGGAGCCGGGTAACCGGGCGCGGGCGGAGCCGGGTAACCCGGCGCCGGGTACTCCGGGGCGTGCGGCGGGAGGGGCTGCGTCGCGTCGGCTGCCGGAGCGTGCGCGGGAGCCTGCGGCTGCTCCTGCGCCGGTGCCTGCGCGGGCTCGACGACCGGCCGCACCTCCGTCGGCTGCTCCGAAGCCGGGGCCGGGGCGGCCGGCGCGGCCGGAGCGGGAGTGGTGCCGTACGGTCCGGCGGGCTCGGCCGACGGGGAGGTGTCGTCGGCCCGGCCGTCCGCGTACGGCGGTTCCTGGGGCGGCTCGGCGTGCGCGGCGGGCCCGGTGGAGCCCTGCGCGGCCGGAGCCGTGTCTTCCTGATGCGCCGTCGCCGGAGCCTCGGGCGTCGGGTACGTGTCCCGGCGGGGGTCCTCAGGAGCGGCGGCCGGCACGGGAGGTACTGACGGAGCGGGCGGTACGGCGGGGACCGCGGCGCCCTCGTGGCCCTCGTTCTCGGTGCTCACAGCTCTTTACTCCTCGGTTCCACTCGGCATTCGGCAAGAGATCCGCTCTGCAGTGTCTGGGCCCAAGCTTTGCCCAGAACACGTCAGGCCACTGTAAGCAGGACCTGTGCATCCGCACACCAATCTTTACATCAGACAAAACGGCACTCCCGGCACCAGGAACCCACGGCCGTCGCGTCGCGGTGACACCATGACGCGGTGACCCACGCACAACAGCCCTCCAGCCCGTCCCCCATCCAGGTCGTGGCCCATCGCGGAGCCTCCGACGACGCCCCCGAGCACACCCTCGCCGCGTACCGGAAAGCCATCGAGGACGGCGCCGACGCGCTGGAGTGCGATGTGCGGCTCACCGCCGACGGGCAGCTCGTCTGTGTGCACGACCGCCGGGTCAACCGCACCTCCAACGGACGGGGCGCGGTCTCCGCGCTCGAACTCTCGGAGCTCGCCGCGCTCGACTTCGGCTCCTGGAAGGACCGCGAGGAATCTCCCGACTGGGACCCGGTACCCGGCGAACTCACCTCCGTACTCACCCTGGAACGCCTGCTGGAACTGGTCACCGAGGTACGGGCGACGGGCCGGCCGCTCCAGCTCGCCATCGAGACCAAGCACCCGACCCGGTGGGCCGGGCAGGTCGAGGAGCGGCTGCTGCGCCTGCTCAACGAGTTCGGCCTCGACGCCCCGCCGGCCGACGGCCCCTCGCCCGTACGCGTCATGAGCTTCTCCGCCCGGTCCCTGCACCGGGTCCGCACGGCGGCCCCCACCCTGCCGACCGTCTACCTGATGCAGTTCCTCACGCCCCGGCTGCGGGACGGTCGGCTGCCCGCCGGCGCGCGGATCGCCGGGCCGGGCATCCGGATCGTACGCAACCACCCCGACTACATCCGCCGGCTGCACCGGGCCGGGCACCAGGTGCACGTCTGGACCGTGAACGAGCCGGAGGACGTGGCGCTCTGCGCGGAGCTGGAGATCGAGGCCGTCATCACCAATCGTCCGAAACGGGTCCTTTCCCAACTCGGACGCCCGTAACGACCACCTCCAAACCCGTCACGGGGAGTGCACCGGCGCATTCCGTACGTGTCGATCCGTTACGAGTGCGTCACCAGAGATGCTTTGACCGGTTTCCGGCGCAGCTCAGAGGGGCATCCCCTTCGTGGCGTGGGGCAAAGGAGGTCTCGGGGGTGACGTTGGTGGTGGCACAAGAAGTGCCCACGTCGTCGAGCATGGCCGTTCCCCACGGTCCTGCGGGCGTGAGGCAGGCGCGGCACCGGATGCGCGCACAACTACGGGACAACGGGGTCTCGGACACGGTCGTCGACGACGCGGTCCTGATCCTGTCCGAACTCCTCAGCAACGCCTGCCGGCACGGCAGACCGCTGGGGCAACACGTGGACGTCGGTGACGGCGACGTCCGCGCCGCTTGGCGCGTGGACCGCCGGGGCGGCCTGACCGTGGAGGTTACGGACGGAGGCGGGCCGACCAGGCCCATCCCCTCCACCCCCTCGGTGACGGCTCGGGGCGGTCGCGGGCTGAACATCATCAGTGCCCTCTCCGAGAAGTGGGGCGTCAGGGACGACGCCCCGGGCGAGGTCACGGTCTGGGCGCTGGTGGCGGCGGAGGAGCGGTTCGACGGGCTGGAGGGGCTCGACGGCCTCGACGGTCTCGCCCGGTTGAACTCCGGGGACGGGCACCCGGGTCTCGAAGGGCTGCCCGGTTTCGGGGGACTGCCGGGATTCGACGGGCTCTCCGGCTTCGAGGGTTTCGACCTCGACGGGCTGTCCGCCCTGGACGACGCGAGCTGAGCACCGGGCGGGCGCCACCGCGGCGCGCCGCACACGAACACGACACAGCCGTACAGACGTACGGCAGGCGTACGGCGAGCCGTACGCCTGAGCCGGGCACAAGCCCCGGCAGCAGAGCCGGACGACGGAGCCCGGCACCGATATCCACGCACCGGAACCACGGACCGGAACGGGCGCCGACGGCGCCCCCGAAGGCGTGGGCGGCGGTCGGGTCCGGGGCGCGGGAGGCACTAGGCTCGCGCCTCAGACCGCACCGTCGCAACCGGGAGAATGCCGACCATGGCCAAGAAGCGCCCTCAGACGACCAAGGCCGCGAAGCCGCAGGTGAACGACGGGGAGATCCCCGTCGTCGGGGCCCGTGAGCCCTGCCCCTGTGGTTCGGGACGCCGGTACAAGGCGTGTCACGGACGCACCGCCGCGCACGCGGTCACCGAGCTGGTCCAGCGCCCGTTCGAGGGGCTGCCCGGGGAGTGCGACTGGGTCGCGCTGCGCGAGCTGGTGCCCGCCGCGACGGTCCCGCTGACGCTGAAGGACGGGCTGCCCGAGGGCGTCCCGTCCGTCACGCTCGCGACCGTGCTGCCGATGGCCTGGCCGGCGCTCCGCCGCGACGACGGCTCCATCCTTCTCGCCCTGCAGAACGACACCTCCTCGGGTGACCTGAGCCGCGGTCTGGCCGACGCCCTTCAGCAGGCGCTGGAGGCCGCGCCCGGCACGCCGATCGCCGCCCGTCGGGTCGCCGCGGACGGTCCGCGCCTGCAGGACCTGCTCGCCACCGACGCGCCGTTCGAGCCCGTCGTCCACTCGGGCTTCGAGTTCTGGGTGCCGGACGCGGAGAACGCCACGGCCGAGGTGACCGCCTCCCTGGAGCGCGCCAACGACGCCGCGATCCCGACCTCGCTGCTCTCCTCCGTCGACGCCGCGTACTGGTGCGAGACGCCGGAGAAGAACCACCTGCGCTGGGTCATGCCGCACCCCGAGGAGAAGCTCCTCGACGCGCTCGCCCGGCTGCACGCGGCCGGCGAGACCTCGCTCGGCGAGGGGACGCGGCTGGTCGGTTCGTTCCGTGCGCACGGTCTCGTGGTCCCGGTGTGGGACCTGCCGAGCGCCATGACCGCCGAGGAGTGCGAGAAGCCCGCAGCCGAGTTCGCCGAGCGGCTGGCCGGGGCACTGGCCTCCGGGACACCGCTGACCGCCGAGGAGCGCCGGGCGCGCGGCGGGCTCACCAACCGCCAAGTGACGCTCAGCTGACAGTGACGAACCACGGGTCCGATCGGTGACTCGCGTCACAACGAACCGTGCCGACGAGTAAATCCCCGCCCGAATAGGCGAGATCGAATTTGCGAACGGCAGATCTCTTGTTACGGTTCTGAAAGCCCGGTCGCTGGTGCATCCCCCGTCGCCAGCGACCGGGCGTCTCCATTTCCGGGGACGGCCCGGCCCGCGGCGAAGCCGTGAGCGGCCCGCCGCCCCGCGCACGACGGCCCTCCGCCCTCTCACCTCCCGGACGACGGTCTTCGCCTCACCCCTCCTGGGCGCCGACCGGTGCGCCCCGCGCACCCGTACCGCGCGCGCCGTCACGCCGGACGATCCTCAACCCGCCCCGCGCGAAAGCCCCTTGCCGCGCCCCCCTGAACCCGCTCTCCGCAACCGACGGGCACGGACACCTGAAACCGCCGGTCCGTCGAGGCGCCGGCCGTCCACGCTCCGGGAGCACGGCCGCGATCCACCACCCCGCACCACCGCCTCGCCGTCCGCCTCTCCGGGCCGCTCGGGCGGACCGACCGTTCGGGACGACGAAGCCTCACGCGGGGTACCGGGCAGGACAGTTGTGCGTCTCCTGTACGCCTCCTGTGCGTCCGTCACGTCGCGACGTGCGCCGGAACAACGCACCCAAGGACTGGACTCGGACAAAAATCCCGTGCCGCATTCCCTATTCGACAGATATTCAGGAACGGCGGAGGAAGGCATTCAAGAAAGGTGGTCAGTTTCGAAAAGCCGGTCAAGAATTCGCATGCCCGGCCCCTTCCTCCCCGTCCCGGAATCTCCGCTCCCGAAGTCCCGTCGGAATGCACTGGGTGATGCTCCGGGGTGCGTTTCGAAAGTAGCGCCGTCCGCCGGAGTACGCCCGGCGGTCTCCGGACATGGACCGGCCGGCTCTCTCCCGTCGGGGAAAGTCGCGAAACCGCCGGATCACCCGGTATTCCGACCGCGGCACGGAACCCGGCGCACGGCCCTCAGTAGGCGAGTCGGCTCCCGCCGCCCGGCGCACTCGTACTCGCCGCCACCAGCGCGTCCAGGACCGTACCGACGTCCGGCAGCCACGGCGTGGCGCTCCGCGCCGCGGGAGGCCGTTCCCAGCGGACCTGGGCGTCGCCCTTCCCCGCGGGCGGCACCACCAGGTAGCCGCCCTCCCCGTGGAAGCGCAGCGAACCGGGCACCCACTCCTGGGCGTGCAGCAGCTCACCCAGGCGCTCCAGCGTGTACGGGCGGACCAGCAGCGCCCACCGGGTCGGCGTCGCGATCACCGGCCCGAGCCGCAGGCCCCGCGCGTCCAGCACCGCCAGCGCCTGCGCACCGCTCACCGCCGGCAGGCTCACGGCACACGGCGCCCGGCCCCCGGTGGCCAGCAGCACCGGGGCGGTGGGACGCCCGGTCCACCACCACCGCACCATGCGCTCGTCGGTGGTGGCCGCGAGCAGTCCGGGATCGAAGGGGTGCGCGCCGGGTACCACGCACTCGGGGTCGGGGCAGGCGCAGCCGCTCCGGACGGTGGACAGCCCCACACCGGGCAGGACGGGCCACTGCCGGCCGGTGGCGCAGGCCAGCGCCGCGTCGAGTCGAGCGGTGCCGCCCCCACGCCGGAACCGGTTCCCGCGTCGCCTTCCGGGGATCTCGCGCATGAGCGCTCGTTCCTTTCCGTTGAACGCCGAGGTCCACGCCGCCGCCCGCGCATCGCGCTGCTTCGCGGCGGCGACTCTGACTGTGCGTAGATCACTGCTCAGATCACTGGGTTGATCACTGCGTCGATCACCGTGCGTCGATCACCGTGCGCGGTTCGTTCGGCTCGTGCGTAGCTCGGCGTGGATCACCGTGCGTGGATCACCGTGCGTCGATCACCGTGCGTGAATCACTGCGCCTATCCGACCCACGCGGGCATGACCGTTCGTTCATCACCGTGCGTTCGTGACCGCGTGCGTGCCCATCGGGCCGCCGCGCGGTCGCGCAGCGGGCGCCGGACGGAGCCGGGCCGAGCGCGATGGAGCGGAGACGGGTCGAACCGGACCGAGTCTGAGTCGAACGGCCTTGCGGAGTCGATCTGTCGAGAGCCGGACCGCCTCGTGCGGCCCGGACGCGGCCGGACGGGGAAGAGCCATGTCACGAACGTGCCGCCGGGAGCGAGGTCCCGCCACCCCGAGCGGTCGCGTCACGGACGAGGACGCCCACTCCCGCCGCCGGGTTCCGGGGCGGCCCCAACTGCCCCGCGCTCCAACGACTACGTACCCCGCACGACCGGAATGACGCTCCACCCCGCACAACGCCCCGGAGGGCACTGCCCGAAGAACTCGTCCAGTCGACAGCAAATCCCTGCCTCCTGCCGCATTTTTCGGCCAACTTAGGTATCCCGTGGACACCAGGAGCCTCGCAAGGACAATGCTGGACATCGCCTTACTTGTACGTGTACATGTGGATGCCTTGATAGTGGCGCAGAATGACAGGGGGGTTTGCGATGCTATTCGACGGAACTCGCCGGTCGGAAAGCCGGAGGCCATGAGCGCCAGACATCTGCCAAAAATGGCTGGAATCAATCCAACCGTTCCGGTTTCAACGCACACTCCGGAGCCGCTGACCGCGGTACCCCGCGCGCCGAGCGCCTTCCTCCAGGACCGCCTGGCCGGATGGGTCTCCGACCTCACCACCCTCCACGAACTCACCGAACGCCTGGCCGGGACCCGCACCCTCGACAGCGCGCTCCCGGAGTTGCTGAGCGCCGGCGCGGCCCTCGTCGGTGCTCCCCGGGGTCTCGTGGTCCTCGAACCCGACGACGGCCGGGGCCCGCGTACCACCCTCGGCCTCGGCCTCGGCCACGCCGACCTCGGCATCATCGAGACCGTCCCACGCGCCGCCACCCCCCACGGCCGGATCCTGGACGCTCCGGCCGCGGCCGACGTCCCGGTGAGCAACCCGGACCTCCTCGCCGAGGCCGGCCTCGACCCCCGTCAGCGCGAGGTCGCCGACCGGCTCGGATACGCCGCCAGCTACGCCCTGCCCCTCGTTTCCCGGTCCGGTGCCAGGCTCGGCGCGACCGTCTGGTTCTACGACGAACCAGCCGAACCCCTGGAGCGGCAACAGCACCTCGTCGGCCTGTACGGGCGGTACGCCGCCGAGCACCTGGCCCGCCTCCTCGAACTCGAACGCGCCCGGTCCGACCTGACGGTCCTCGCCGAGGAGCTGCTGCCGAGCCGGTTGCCGCGCATCCCCGGCGTGCGGCTGGCCGCACGCCACCGTCCCGCCCCGGACGGCGGCGGCGACTGGTACGACGCCCTCCCCCTCCCGGACGGCGCGCTCGGCCTCTCCGTGGGAGCCGCCGGCGGCTCCGGCCCCGGGGCGACGGCAGCGATGGGACGGCTCCGCTCCGGGTTGCGCGCGTACGCCGTCATGGAGGGCGAGGACCCGGTGGCCGTCCTCTCGGACCTGGAACTGCTGCTCCGGCTCACCGAACCGGCGCGCACCGCGACCGCTCTCTTCGCCTACTGCGAACCGGCGCTGCGCCGGATCGTGCTGGCCGGCGCCGGTCACGCCCCGCCGCTCGTGGTCGGCGACCGGCGCACCGAGTTCGTCGAGACCACCGTCTCCGCGCCGCTCAACATGCTGGCGTGCTGGGAGGCGCCGAGCGTGGAATTCAGCCCCGCGTCGGGCGAAACCGTTCTCCTCTACACCGACGGGCTGCTGCGCCGCACCGGCGATTCGACGGACCGGGCGTTCGCACGGCTGCACGCCGCCGCCGCCGGGGTGCCGCGAGCCGCCCGCCGCGACCCGGGGACGGTGGCCGACCACGTACTGCGCACCCTGCTGACCCGGAACACCCCGGCCGACCGCACCGACGACGTGGTTCTTCTCGCCGTGCGTTTCGACTGACCGGACCCGGTGCCGCTCGCCCGACCGGCCCGGCTCCCCGGGCACGCCTCCGTGGTGCCTCCCCGCAGACGCCTCCCGATGCCGCTTTCCGGAGTCTCGCCATCCGCTTCCGGTGTCCGTGCAGATCAGCCGTGCTCTCCGCAGATCAGCCACGGTCTCCCGACACCGCCACCGCTCTGATCCGTGCCCCTGCGGTAAGAGGCCCTCGCCCCCTGGGCCCCCTTCCGCACGCCCGTACGATGGTGGGGCCCAGTGTCGTAGCAAGGAGAGCCACATCGTGTCCGACGAGCGCACCCCGGAAACCCCGGAAACCGAAGCGACCGAAGAGACCGAGCCGATCAAGCCCCGGAAGAACGGCCTGTACCCGGCCGTCTCCGACGAGCTCGCCGAGAACATGAAGTCGGGCTGGGCCGACACCGAGCTGCACGGTCTCGCACCCCTGCCGCAGGCCGCGCACACCGCCGCCCGCCGCGCCGCGCTCTCCGCGCGATTCCCCGGCGAGCGCCTCGTCGTCCCCGCGGGCCACCTGAAGACCCGCGCCAACGACACGGAGTACGCGTTCCGCGCCTCCTCCGAGTACGCCTACCTCACCGGCGACCAGACCCAGGACGGCGTCCTCGTCCTGGAGCCGAAGACCGCCGAGGACGGCCACGACGCGACCGTCTACCTGCTGCCGCGCTCCGACCGCGAGAACGGCGAGTTCTGGCTCGACGGCCAGGGCGAGCTGTGGGTCGGCCGCCGCCACTCCCTCGCCGAGGCCGAGCAGGTGCTGGGCGTCCCCGCCAAGGACGTCCGCGAGCTCGCCGCCGCGCTGAAGGAGGCCACCGGCCCGGTCCGCGCCGTCCGGGGCTACGACGCCGGCATCGAGGCGGCCCTGACCGACAAGGTCACCGCCGAGCGCGACGAGGAACTGCGGGTGTACCTCTCCGAGGCGCGCCTGGTGAAGGACGCCTTCGAGATCGCCGAACTCCAGAAGGCGTGCGACATCACCGCGCGCGGCTTCGAGGACGTCGTGAAGGTGCTCGACAAGGCCGAGGCCACCAGCGAGCGCTTCATCGAGGGCACGTTCTTCCTGCGCGCCCGCATCGAGGGCAACGACATCGGCTACGGGTCGATCTGCGCCGCCGGGCCGCACGCCACCACGCTGCACTGGGTCCGCAACGACGGCGCCGTCCGCTCCGGTGAACTGCTGCTGCTCGACGCCGGCGTGGAGACCAACGACCTCTACACCGCCGACGTGACGCGGACCCTCCCGATCAACGGCACCTTCTCGCCGCTCCAGCGCAAGATCTACGACGCGGTGTACGCGGCGCAGGAGGCGGGCATCGCCGCCGTGAAGCCGGGCGCCGACTTCCGCGACTTCCACGACGCCGCGCAGCGCGTGCTCACCGAGCACCTCGTCGCGTGGGGCCTGCTCGGCGACCTCACCGTCGAGAAGGTCCTGGAACTGGGCCTCCAGCGCCGCTGGACCCTGCACGGCACCGGCCACATGCTCGGCATGGACGTCCACGACTGTGCCGCCGCACGCACCGAGACGTACGTCAACGGCACGCTGGAGCCGGGCATGTGCCTGACGGTGGAGCCGGGTCTGTACTTCCAGGCCGACGACCTGACCGTGCCGGAGGAGTACCGCGGCATCGGCGTCCGGATCGAGGACGACATCCTCGTCACGGAGGACGGCAACCGGAACCTCTCCGACAAGCTGCCGCGTGGCTCCGCCGAGATCGAGACCTGGATGGCCGGTCTCAAGGGCTGACACCCACCGCGCGAAAGACCGCGCGGAGACGCACGGAGATCCACGGAGATCCGTACGAGGAACCGCACGGGAGACCGCGCGGAACCAGCGCCGGGGGCGCGCCGCTCAGGACACCATGAGCAGCGCGCCCTCGCGCCATTTCAGGGTTTTGTCGAAGCTCACCACGGTCCCGCGTCCCGGCCGGTTGCCGATGTGGACGTGGTCGGCGAGCTGTTCGATGAGTCCGAGGCCACGGCCGCTCTCGGCCATGTCCCACGGGTCGGCGGCGCAGTCCGGCTTGGTCACCGGCGCGCCGCGGGTATCGGAAGGATGTGCTGCGGGGCGAAGGGTTCGCCGGGCGGGAAAGCCCGGTCCGGAGTCCGCGACCTCGATACGACACGTCTCGCCGTCCAGGTACGCGGTGACCCGGTACTGACCCGAGGCGCCCGCGTGCCGGTCGCCGCCGGGACGGCCGGGGGCGGTGCCCCCGAAGTCCCCCTGGTCGACGGCACCGTCCCCGCCGTGTTCCACGGCATTGGCACAGGCCTCGGTGAGTGCCACCGACAAGTCGTACGAGATGTCCGGATCCACTCCCGCCGTCTCCATACTGCCGAGGAGAAATCGACGGGCGAGCGGAACGCTCGCGGCTTCGCGCCGCAAATGGAGTGACCACCACATGCTCATGCTCCAGCCTCCTGGCTGCGGCTCGACATACCGATACGTATTGCCGTGGAGGGCACCCCGTAAGCACGGTTCCGCCGTGATAGCCCTCATTCGGCGGACGCGAATATTCCGCTTGCCGGTGTATGTCCGGACCACGGACCGGCGCCGGAGCCCGGCACACCCTTGCCACCAGCTACAACGACCGTCACACCCGTCACGTTCTGCCTCGTGTGCAACAGTTCCGCTTCCCGCGCAACGCACCCCGAACGGTACGGAAGATGACGTTCCGGACCTGCCGCCCCACGGGCGGGGGCGCAGTGCGATGATGGCCCGGCCATGTCTACGCCTGTCGCACGGTCCGTCACACGCGCCGGAGCCGGTCTACGGCTCCTGAGGGCCTCGGTGTTCGCCGCGGTCTGCGTCGTGCTGTCCGCCGCGGGGCACGGCATCGCCTCCGCCTCCGAGGTACCCGGGTGGACGCTGTTCTGCGGGTTCCTCCTCGCCCTCGCGGTGGTGGCACCGCTCGCCGGGCGCGAGCGGTCGCTGCCGTCGATCGCGGCGGCCCTGGCCTTCGGACAACTCTCGCTGCACACGCTCTTCGAGCTCGCCCACCCCATGACGACCGCCGCCATGGGGGCGTCCCCGGCGGCTCCGGCCACGGGGGACGCGTCGCTCGTCCGGTTCGCCGCCTCGCTGGTCTGCGGTGACACCCCCGGCTCGATCAGCGTCGCCCAGGCCCACCACATCGTCACGGAGGCGGGCGTCGACCCGGCGGCCGTGACCGGCGCCCACGTCCACCTCGCGTCCGCCGCCACGGCCGGCGCCCCGGCGGGGCTGCTGCCCGGTCTGCCCATGGTTCTCGGCCACCTGCTGGCCGCGCTCGCCACGGGCTGGCTGCTGCGCAGGGGCGAGGCGGCGCTCTTCGGGCTGGCGCGGCTCTCCGCACACGGCGGCCGTGAGCTCGCCGCCGCCGCGCGACTGCGTCCCCTGCGGGCCGCACTCGCGCTCGTACGGGTCCTGCGCGCCGGGTTCCCGGGCGCCCCGACGGCCGGGCCGCGCCCGGCCCGTACCCCCGTGGACGCCCCGGCTCCGGCCACCGGCGATCCGCTGCAGCATCTGGTGATCAGGCGCGGGCCTCCCGCCGCGTACGCCCTCGCAGCCTGACGCGACATCCTCCCCGTGCCGCAGGACGGCCCCGCCGTCACGACGGCCGTGGGGCGGAGGTGTCGTGATGCCGTCGCGCGCCCGCGCGCCGGACCACCTTTTCCCGTGCTCCGTGGAGTGATCCCTGCCATGAACGTTTCCCGTATCGCCGTCGCGGGCGGCATCGCCGCGACCACCGTTCTGCTGCTCGCCGGTCCCGCCTCCGCGCACGTCAGTGTGCAGCCCCAGGGCGAGGCGGCGAAGGGCGGTTACGCCACCATCAACTTCAAGGTCCCCAACGAGCGCGACGACGCCTCCACCGTGAAGCTCGAGGTCAACTTCCCCACGGACCACCCGCTCTCCTCGGTCAGCCCGCAGGCCGTGCCGGGCTGGAAGATCGACGTCACCAAGGCCACGCTCGCCGAGCCGCTCGACGTCCACGGCAAGAAGGTGACCGAGGCCGTCTCCAAGGTCACCTGGACCGCCGACGCCTCCGCCGCGATCAAGCCCGGGTATTTCCAGCAGTTCCCGCTCTCGGTGGGCCAGCTCCCCGAGGACGCCGACCAGCTCGTCTTCAAGGCGCTCCAGACGTACAGCAGCAAGGAAGTCGTCCGCTGGATCGAGGAGACCCCGGCCAGTGGCGAGGAGCCCGACAACCCGGCGCCGGTCCTGACGCTGACCGACGCCGCTGCGGACGCCCACGGCGCCACCGCCGACGACAAGGCCGCCGGCACCGAGGCGTCCGCGGCGACCGGCCACACCACCGAGGCCGCCTCGGACTCCACCTCGACGAGCGACAGCACCGCGCGGGTCCTGGGCATCGTCGGCATCGTCATCGGCATCGCGGGCGTCGCGTTCGGCATCCTCGCCCGCCGTCGTACCGTCTGACCCACCCGTACCTCCGTCC
>NZ_JBHWZJ010000186.1:0-13899 GCF_042728415.1 Streptomyces sp. NPDC060198
CCGGTACTGGATGTACCGGGGCGACCCCGACGCGGCGAGCGTGCGTGCCGGGCGCCGCCGGGCTGGCGGGGCTTTCGGAACACGCCCTACTTCTCCGTGACACCCGCCGAGTCGAACGTCGCCACCTCGTGCATGGCGCGGGCGGCGCTCTGCACGATCGGGAGCGCGAGCAGGGCGCCCGTACCCTCGCCGAGACGCAGGTCGAGGTCGATCAGCGGACGCAGGCCCAGCTTGTTGAGCGCGGCCACGTGGCCGGGCTCCGCGCTGCGGTGGCCCGCGATGCAGGCGGCCAGCGCCTCGGGGGCGATGGCACGGGCGACCAGGGCGGCGGCCCCGGCGCTCACGCCGTCCAGGATGACCGGGGTGCGCAGTGAGGCGCCGCCCAGGAGGTAGCCGGCCATCGCCGCGTGCTCCAGGCCGCCGACGGCCGCGAGCACGCCGATCGGGTCGGACGGGTCGGGCTGGTGCAGCTCCAGGGCGCGGCGCACCACGTCGACCTTGCGGGCGTGCATCTCGTCGTTGATGCCGGTGCCCCGCCCGGTGACCTCGGAGGCGTCGGCGCCGGTGTAGACGCAGATGAGGGCGGCCGACGCCGTGGTGTTGGCGATCCCCATCTCTCCGATGAGGAGGCCCTTGTTGCCGGCGGCGACGAGGTCGCGGGCGGTCTCGATGCCGACCTCGATCGCCGCGAGGACGTCCTCGCGGCTCATCGCGGGGCCGGTGGTGAAGTCCGCCGTACCGGGCCGCACCTTGCGGGGCAACAAGCCGGGGGTGGCGGGGAGTTCGGTGGCGACGCCGACGTCCACGACGCAGACCTCGGCGCCGACCTGGCTCGCGAAGGCGTTGCAGACGGCGCCGCCGGCCAGGAAGTTGGCCACCATCTGGCCGGTGACCTCCTGGGGCCAGGAGGTCACCCCCTGGGCGTGCACGCCGTGGTCACCGGCGAAGATCGCGACGGCCGCGGGCTCCGGGATCGGCGGCGGGCAGGACCGGGAGAGGCCGGCGAGCTGCGCGGAGATGATCTCCAGCATGCCGAGCGCCCCGGCGGGCGTGGTCATCCGCTTCTGCCGCTCCCACGCCTCTCCGAGCGCCTTGGCGTCCAGCGGACGGATGTTGGCGATGGTCTCCTGGAGCAGGTCGTGCGGCTCCTCGCCGGGCAGCGCCCGGCGGCCGTACGTCTCCTCGTGGACCACCCAGGAGAGCGGGCGCCGCTTGGACCAGCCCGCCTGCATCAGTTCGGGCTCCTCGGGGAACTCGTCGACGTACCCGACACAGAGGTACGCGACGATTTCGAGGTGCTCGGGCAGACCGAGGGCGCGGACCATCTCGCGCTCGTCGAAGAAGCTGACCCACCCGACGCCGAGTCCCTCGGCGCGGGCGGCGAGCCAGAGGTTCTCCACGGCGAGCGCGGAGGAGTAGGGGGCCATCTGCGGCTGGGTGTGACGGCCCAGGGTGTGCCGTCCGCCGCGGGTGGGGTCGGCGGTGACGACGATGTTCACGGGGGTGTCGAGGATGGCCTCGATCTTCATCTCCCGGAACTGCTTGGCCCGGCCCTTGGGGAGCGACTTCGCGTAGGCGTCGCGCTGGCGCTGGGCGAGCTCGTGCATGGAACGCCGGGTCTCCGCCGAGCGGATGACGACGAAGTCCCAGGGCTGCGAGTGGCCGACGCTGGGCGCGGTGTGCGCGGCCTCCAGCACGCGGAGCAGGACCTCGTGCGGGATCGGGTCGCTGCGGAAGCCGTTGCGGATGTCGCGGCGCTCACGCATGACGCGCAGCACGGCCTCGCGCTCCGCGTCGTCGTAGCCGGGGGCCGGTTCGGTCGCCGGCTCCTGGGACACGGCGGGGTACTCGGTCTCCGGCTCCTCGGCGGCGGGCGCTTCCGCGGCCGCGGCGGGTGCGTTCACGGCGGCGTCCGCCGCGGGTCCGGCCGGTTCGGCCTCGAAGACCGGGGCTTCGGGAGCCTCGGCGGGTTGGGGCTGTTCCTGTCGCACGTTCTGGTGTTCCGGTTCCGTGTACTGCGGCCCGTCGTCCTGTCCGGCGACGGGGGGCTCGACGGCCCAGGGCGCTCCGGCGGCCTGCGGCGCGGCGGACTCCGGGACGCCGTCGTCCACCGCGGCGGGTTCCGGGAGAACGGCGGCAGGGGCGGCGTCGAAGGCGAGGGGTCCGGACCGGACCGGCTCGGCGGCTTGGACCTGCTCGGCCACCGGCTCGGCGACGGCCTGCTCCGCGGGCACCCGGTGCTCCTGCGACTGGTGGTCCTGGGCCTGCTCGGGCAACCCGACCGCGGTGAACCCGGTGTCGGGCACCGAACCCTGTACGGGGAAGTACGGCTCCTGGGTGGCCTCGGGCGCGAAGACCGGTGCCGGGGCCTCGGGGACGACCGTTTCTGCCGGGCCGGCCACCAAACCGTCCGCCGGGGCTTCCGTCCCGATCTCCGCGGGCGCTTCGGCGAGGGCGTGAGCCGGCGCGAACTCCTGGGCGGGGGCGGCCGGCTCGAAGCCCGGCGCCGCCTCGGGCGCGGGCTCGAATTCCGGTGCGGCCCGCGGGAGCGCCTGGGCCGGTACGAAGTCCGCCGGGGCGGTCTCCGTCGGCTCCGCGGCGACGGGGAGGATCCCGGCCGGCGCGGCTTCGGTGTACGCGGCCTCCACGGGCGCGGCTTCGGCGGGCTCGGACGGCGGGAGGATCTCCTCTGCCGGGTCCACGTCCGCGAGGGGCTGCTCGTCCGTGGCGGGCACCTGCTCGGGCGCACCCCACGGGGCGGCGCCCTGGAGCGGGATCTCGCCCAGCTGCGGGCCCGGGAGAGCGAACGCCTGCGCGGCGGGATCCTCGGCGGGCGCGGGAGCCTCGGCCTGCACGGGGGCTTCCGCCTGCACGGGGGCTTCCGCCTGCACCGGCGTTTCGGCCTGCACGGGTGCCTCGGCGGGCACGGGTGCCTCGGCGGGTGCCGGGTACTCGGGCGCCGGGGGGGCCGGGGTCACCGTACGGGCCGGAGCCGGAGGCTGCGGGGACCCGGCCGGGCCGCGGTCGGCCAGCGAGCGCACGACACCGCTCTGCCCGCCGTAGGAGGGGCCGTCGACCGAGGGGCCGCGGTGCAGCGGACGGCGGGACGGCGCGGAGGCCATCGCGTGCGCGGCGACGGGCGCGGGCGCCTGGGTCCGTACCGCGCCGAGGTCGTAGGCCCCCGAGTCGTGGCCCGCGGGCCCCTGGGCCACGGGCTCCTGGGACGGGTGCGTGCTCTGCTGGGGGAACTGCTGATAGGCGTCCGCGGCGGGAGCCGGGACGACCTGCGGATCGCTCCACGAGCCCTGGGCGGCGGGCATCAACAGCACGTCGTCTTCGTAGGGCGGCTGCTCGGAGGGATCGAGGTAGGTGTATGCATCCGGGGCGAGGACGCCCGGCTGCTCCACCATGCCTGCGTTCTCCGGCTGTCCCTCGCCCGGGATCTGGCCGGTGTCAGTCATGCGTACCCCTCGCCCATCGTCAGTGCTCCTTCGGCCCATCGCCCGGGACGCCCGCGTCACGGCACGCCGGTGCTCGTCAACTAGAACGAGCGGGCTCGCCGCGCGGCACGAAACGCCCGCAGACCTCTACATATTCTCGCGGCCGTTCGCCACGGCGACAGGTTTGTCGCGCCGCGGTTCGCTGTGGACTGCGCCACTTCACGCCGTCCCGGTTGTGCCGTACCACAGGGAGAAACAAAACGGCTCCCTTTTCCGGACATTGACGCACGAAGCGACGAACGGCCGGGTTCGGTACAACAATCCGCCAGCCTACCTTCCGCGCTGTAGCGACCTGGTCACGGGGCAAGGTCCGAACGCACCGCGCAGAGCAGGAACGCGACGGACCGTTCGCGTTCCTGCCAGGCCGAGGTGTCCAGGTCCACGGACTGGAGGAGCGCGCATTCCACCGTGTAACCGCTGCCGGAGAGCGCGGTGACGAGAGCTTCGGCCTGGTCGCGGGTGGAGGCGTGGGTGACGATTCGCTCGGGGCGCCGGTCGGCGACGGCGAGGGCCACCCGAACGCCGCCACCCCCGATGCGTACGACATCGGGTTCGGGAAGTCGTTCGAGCACGTGGGGGGCGAGGCCCTGGACGACCTGGACGGCCACGCCGAAGGAGCGGGCCGCGGCGGTCACCCGGGCGCAGGCGGCCGGGTCCCGGTCGACGGCGATGACGGCCGCGCCGAAGCGGGCCGCTTCGACGGCCAGCGCTCCGGTGCCCGAGCCGATGTCCCAGACCAGGTCGCCCGTACGCGGGCCGAGCCGGGCCAGTTGGGCGGCGCGCATCCCGGCGGACTCGCCCTCGGTGCTCTGCTCCGGTCGCGCCCGGTCGTGTCCGGCCCGGTCGTGCCCTGCGTGGTCGCGCCCGGCGGAACCGTTCCCGGCCCGGCGGTGGGCGTCCTCGGGCAGCCCCCAGCCCCGTACGCCGTCGGGGCGGGCGGGGTCACGGCCGCCGATCCAGCCGGCGGCGGCGGTGGTGGGGCCGCTGCCGACGACGATGACGACGTTCGGGTCGCGCCAGTCGTGGTCGGCGGCCTTGTCGGAGGTGAGGACGGTGACGCGCTCGCGGGCGGTGCCGAGTTCCTCGCAGATCACGAAGGTGCGGTGGACGCCGTCGAGCAGCAGGGCCAGTTCGGCCGGGCCGGCGCCGGGCGAGGTGAGGACGGCGACCTTGTGGTGGGCCCGGCAGACGTTGACGGCCCGTCGCAGGGTCTTCGGGTGGGCGACGACGACCTGGGCGTCGTCCCAGGGCATCCCCGCACGGGCGAAGGCGGTGGCGACGGAGGAGACCGCGGGCACGACCTCGACCTCCAGGCCGTGTTCGGGCGCGCGCAGGGTGCGTACGACTCCGAAGAAGCCGGGGTCGCCGTCCGCGAGGACGACGGCGCTCCCCCGGTGCCCGGCGATGCGCCGGGCGGCGAGGTCCACGCTGCCGAGGCGGATGCGTTCGGCGTCGCGCGGCACTTCGGCGAGCGCGAGGTGGTGCGCGGCGCCGGCGACGAGCGTGGCGGCGGAGAGTGCTGCCGTGGCCGCTCTGGTCAGCGGTGAGCCGTCCCAGCCGATCACCGTGACGCGGTCGGCCATCGTCGTCCGTCTCCTGGAGATGTGGGGATGCGTGAGGGGCGTCCTCCGCCGGGGGATGCCCGCGCGGAGAAACCGGGTAGAGGTTATCGGGTCGCTCCCCGGGGCCGGCCCCGAGGGGACGCGGGCTCCGGTACGCCGTCAGTTCCAGTCGTTGTAGGTGCCGTAGCCGCCCGCGTCCGCGAGCTGCTCGGCGACGCCTTCGAGGTCCTCCGGCAGGAGTCCCCAGACGATCAGGTCGGTGCGGAAGTCGGCCCAGCCGCCGTCCTCCGTCTGCGTGCGCGCTATCCGGGCGTTGCGCAGGACGCCCTCGCTGATGCATCCGAGCTTCTGCGCGACCTGCTGGGAGGCGGTGTTGTCGGCCTGGGTGCGCAACTCGATCCGCTCGAAGGCCTGGTCACGGAAGAGCCACTCGGCGAGCGCCAGTACGGACTCGGTGGCGTATCCCTCGCCGCGTGCCCAGTGGGCGGTGACGTAGACGACTTCGGTGGAGCGGGTGCGCCAGTCGGTGTTCAGCAGTCGCACGGATCCCACCAGCCGCTGGGTGAGGAACTCGTGGACGGCGAAGACGATGCCGTGGCCCTGGGTGCGCTCGCCCGGGGCGATCCGCCGGATCCAGCGTTCGGCGTCGATCCTGGTGTACGGCTGCGGGCCGTCCGTCCAGGCGGTGACGGCCTCGTCGTTCATCATGTCGGTCAGCGCCGGGAGGTCCGACATGTCGTAGGGGCGCAGCACCAGTCGGTCCGTGCTGATCGAGATCGACGGAAAGGTGGTAGTCATGCGCAGCTCCATGCCGAAGACCGGTAAAGGCACAGCATGCAGTATCGGGCGCGCGCCGCGCATGGGCGGGTCCGCGCGGCGGAGCCCCGCACCTCCTCGGAGGGAGGTACGGGGCTCGGCGGTCGGGCGCGGGACGCGGGTCAGGAAGCGGCCGGGGTACCGAAGGCGGGGATGACCGAGCCCTTGTAGGTGTCCTCGATGAACTTCTTGACCTCGTCGCTGTTGAGGAGCTTGGCGAGCTTCTCGACGCGGGGGTCCTTCTCGCCGCCCTTCTTGACGACCAGGATGTTGGCGTAGGGGTTGCCCTCCGCCTTCTCGATGGCGAGCGCGTCCTTCGACGGCGTGAGCTTGGCCTCGATCGCGTAGTTGCCGTTGATGACGGCGGCGTCGACGTCGTCCAGGGCGCGGGGCACGGTGGCGGCCTCCAGCTCCTTGAACTTCAGGCCCTTGGCGTCGGTGATGTCGCTCAGCTTGGCGTCGGTGCCGACACCGGACTTGAGCGTGATCAGGCCCTGGTCGGCGAGGAGCAGGAGCGCGCGGCCCTCGTTGGTGGTGTCGTTGGGCACCGCGATCGTCTGGCCGGCCTTGATGTCGCTGACCGCCTTGGCCTTCTTGGAGTAGAGGCCGAGCGGCTCCAGGTGGACGTTGACGACCGGCACGAGGTGGGTGCCGTTCTTCTTGTTGAAGTCGTCCAGGTAGGGCTTGTGCTGGAAGAAGTTGGCGTCGATCTGGCCGTTCTCGGTGGCGGTGTTCGGCAGGACGTAGTCCGTGAACTCCTTGATCTCCAGCTTGAGGCCGGCCTTCGCGGCGAGGCTCTTCTTCACGAAGTCGAGGATGTCGGCGTGCGGCGTCGGGGACGCGCCCACGACGAGCGCCTTGGAGGTGTCGGCGCTCGCGCCGGTGCCGCCGGCGGACGGGTCGGAGTCCGTGCCGCAGGCGCTCAGGCCGAGGGCGAGGGCGGCGGTGGCGGCGGCTGCCGCGGAGAGCTTGAGGGTCTTGCGCACGAAAAGTGCCTCTTTCGGGTGGGGTGGAGCGCCCGGACAAGGAGTGCGGGCTCGGCCGTCGCCGCGCGTTCGCGACAGCGGTGCCGGTACGCGCGCGGGACGGAGGTCTGGGGTCGGCGCCGGGAAGGCGCGTCAGGCGGTGCGGCCCCGGCGGGCCAGCAGGCGTCCGGCGAGGTCGCCGATGAGCTGCACGAGGGTCACGATGACGATGAGCAGCACGACGGTGACGATCATGAACTGGTTGTCGAAGCGCTGGAATCCGTAGGTGACGGCCTTGGAGCCGAGTCCCTCGCCGCCCACGGCGCCGGCCATCGCTGAGTAGCCGATGAGCACGATCACGGTGGTGGTGATGCCGGAGATCAGGGAGGGCAGGGCCTGCGGGAGCAGGACCTTGCGGACGATGGTGGGGATGGAGCCGCCCATCGACTGGACCGCTTCGACGAGCCCGTGGTCGACCTCGCGGACGGCGGTCTCGACCAGGCGGGCGAAGAAGGGGATGGCGCCGACGGCCAGCGGGACGATCATCGCGGTCGGACCGATGAAGGTGCCGACCACCCAGGTCGTGAAGGGGATCAGCGCGATCAGCAGGATGATGAAGGGCAGCGAGCGGCCGATGTTGACGACCACGCCGACGATTCTGTTCACCACGGTGTTCTGGAGCAGCCCGCCCTTGTCGGTGAGGACCAGCAGCACTCCGAGCGGCAGGCCGACGGCGACGGTGACGACCGCGGACCACAGGACCATGTAGAGGGTGTCGATGGTGCCCTGGGTCAGCAGGGGCTGCATTTCGGACCAGGTCACTTCGCGGCCTCCTTGGTGAGCGGGGCGGTGGTCTGCACGGGGATCACGGTGGCGGTGGCCTCGTCCACGACGTCCACCCCCAGCCCCTGCTCGCGCAGGAAGCCGATGGGCACGACGTTCTCCTCGAAGCGGCCGGGCAGCTCGATGCGCATCCGGCCGATCTGCTTGCCGCCCACGGTGTCCATGGCGGCGCCGAGGATCGAGATGTCGATGTCGTAGGTACGGGAGAGCTGGGAGATCACCGGACGGCCGGTGGACTCACCGTGGAAGGTGACGTCGACCACCGTGCGGCCGGGGGCCGAGGCGGTGCCGCCGAGAGGGAAGAGTTCGTGGGCCAGTTCGGAGCCGGGGGTGGCGAGGAGTTCGCCGACCGTGCCGGACTCGACGACGCGGCCCCGGCGCATCAGCGCGGCGGAGTCGCAGATCGTCTTGACGACGTCCATCTCGTGGGTGATGAGCAGCACGGTCAGGCCGAGCTGCTGGTTGAGGTCGCGCAGCAGCTGGAGGATGGACCGGGTGGTCTCGGGGTCCAGGGCCGAGGTCGCCTCGTCCGAGAGCAGCACCTTCGGGTCGCCGGCCAGGGCGCGGGCGATGCCGACGCGCTGCTTCTGGCCGCCGGAGAGCTGCCCCGGGTAGGCCTTCGCCTTGTCGCCGAGGCCGACCAGGTCGAGCAGTTCGAGTGCCTTGCGGGAGCGGTCGCGCCCGGGCACGCCGAGGATCTCCAGCGGAAGTTCCACGTTGCCCTGGACGGTGCGCGAGGCCAGCAGGTTGAAGTGCTGGAAGACCATACCGATGCGGCTGCGCGCCTCACGCAGCTCCTTGCCCGCCCGGCGGCCCCGGCCGGCGAGTGCGGTGAGGTCCTGGCCGGCCACGGTCACGGTGCCGGAAGTGGGCCGTTCCAGGAGGTTGACGCAGCGGATGAGGGAGGACTTGCCGGCGCCGCTCTGGCCGATGACGCCGAAGACCTCGCCCTCCTCGACGTGCAGGTCGACTCCGTCGAGTGCGGTGACCTCGCGGTCGCGCGACTGGTAGACCTTCGTGAGGCCCGAAGTGGTGATCACAGGATTCCGTCACTGTCGAGTGCTCGCGGCGTGGTGGTGCGCCGGGCACGGGGCATTCGTCCGAGGGAGACTCACCGGCCCTCGTCGGCCGGGATCTCGGCACGGTCGCGGCACTGGAGTGCCGGTCGAGGCCGTGCGGGGCCGGAGCGTTCCTGCCGGGGGGACCGGGAGGCAACGGCGTCGGCGCGGTCTCGCTTCGGGGCGCGAGACGCTGGCGTGGACCCTCAGATGGCGCACATTCGACACATGCGACGAGCACCGGGCGTACTGATCGCCTCGGTCGCAAGGGTGCGGCTGCTCGTCGTGGTCATGCCCCAAGTAAAACAGACGTGAGGGAACGCGGAACCGGTGCGTCCGGATGGCGGACGCACTGACGTGGAGCGCGACCCTCCCCCGCCTCCTCTTCGCACACCCCGTCCGACCTGCATAAACATGGTCGTTCAGCGGCTCATTCCGGCCGGGGCCCACACATCCTTCCGGCCAGGGCGCCTGTGGCGGACGCCACGGTCGCAGCGTCGTGGTCCCCCGCGCCCGCCCCGTCCACAAGGCCGCTGCCCCGCTTTCGCGCACGGCCGCCGGGAGGCGGGGCCGGACACGGACACGGGGCGCGGCCGTAATACCCTCGGCTCATGCTCGACGCCCTGACGGTCACGCTCGCCGTGGCCGCGCTCGCCCTCGCCGCCTGGTGCGGATTCGCCGCCTACCGGGACCAGCCGACCAAGGACTGGCACTTCATCGGTATGGCGGTCGTCACACTGCTGGCGCTCGCCCAGCTGGTGGTGGGGATCGTGCAACTGGCGCGCGGCGAGCGCCCGGAGCAGGGCATGACGATCTTCATCTGCTATCTCATCGGCTGCTTCGCGGCCGTGCCCGCGGCCGGCTTCCTGTCACTGACCGAGCGGACCCGCTGGGGTTCGGCGACGGTGGCCGCCGGGGCGGTGGTGCTGGCCGTGCTCGAAGTACGGCTCTACGACATCTGGGGAAACTGACGTGACCGACACCGATCGCACCGGGACCCCGGCGCCGTCCGGAGCGGCGGAGCCGAAGCCGTCGTTCGACCTGGGGACCGGCCCCGGCCGCGTACTCGTCTGGTTCTACGGGGTGTTCACGGTCGCCGCCGCCTCGCGGGCGATCGTCCAGATCATCCTGGACTTCGGCAAGGCGCCACTGGCGTACGCGCTGTCGGCCGTCGCCGCCCTGGTGTACGGGTTCATCACGTACTCCCTGGTACGCGGCGGGGAGAAGGCCCGCCGGGCCGCTCTGGTGTGCTGCGCCGCCGAGTTGACGGGCGTTCTGATCGTGGGCACATGGACGATGCTGGAGCCCTCCGCCTTCGCGGACGCCACCGTCTGGTCGGACTTCGGCATGGGATACGTCTTCATCCCGGTGATCCTCCCGGTCACCGGACTGCTCTGGCTGCGCCGGGCCAAGCAGGCCTGAGGCACGACCCGTTCCCGGGCCCCGAGTGACGTGCGGTGAGCGCGTGGTCCCGCCCCGCGCGTTCCGTGCGGGCGGGACTTCGCGTTCCTGCCGGGCGGGGAGCCGCTGGGGCGTGTGTCGGAAGTGGCGCCGTCCGCCCGTGGGGCGGGTCGGGCGGCGTCCGGCTACGTGCGATCGCACGGCGGAGGGTCACCCCGGTACTGGATGCATCGGGGTGATCCCGACAACGCGGCGAGCGTGCGTGCCGGGCGTCGCCGGACAGGCGGGACTTTCGACACACGCTTCAGGCGCTCGCCAGGTACTCCTGGGCCGCCGGGGCTTCCTTCTCCAGCAGGATCAGGCGCACTCCGTCCTCACCGGTCTCGGCGCCGACCTGCGCGTATCCGGCACGGCGGTAGAGACGCAGGTTGCTCTCGCTGCGGTGCCCGGTGTGCAGCCGGAAGCGGGTGGCGGCGCGCTCGGCCGCCAGTCCCGTCTCCGCCGCGCGCAGCAGCCGGGCGCCGAGGCCGTGGCCCTGGAGCCGGGGGTGGACACAGAGTTTGCCGATCCGGCCGGTTCCGTCTTCCGCGGTGAACCCCCGTACCGCGCCGACGACCTCGTCGCCGAGCCGGGCCACGAAGACCAGGTCGGTGGCGAGTTCGTCCCGGACGGACTCCAGGGGCTGGACGAGCGGGTCGATCCGGTAGTTCCCGTAGAGCTCCGCCTCGCTCTGGAAGCAGAGGTACTGGAGCCTGAAGAGCTGCTCGGCGTCGTTCTGGTCCGCCGCCGAGATGATCACACTCATGCCCATGTGTGCATGCCTCCCGCTCACCTGATAAGCCAGTTGTTCATCGCACCATTCCCCGCGTTCTTGGAGCGGCAACCTCCGTCGCGAGCATTCTGCGGAGACATCCGAGGCATCGGGAGCGAATCGGCCCCAAACTCCCCTGTGACATACCCAACTCCGCCGCGATCTCGCGGTAGGTGCGGTCGCCCGGGTCGAGCAGGGCGTTCAGGAGTCCGGCGCAGCGGCCGGGCAGCCTGGCGACGGCCGCGCGCAGCGCCCGGCGTTCGTCGGCGCCGAGAGTGGCGCGCTCGGGGCAGCTGCCGGGTCCCGCGGCGGGTCCCTCGTCGGCATGCGGGTGTTCACGCAGAGCGGCGCGGCGGGACCGGCGGACCTCGGCGCGTACGGTGTCGCGCACCCAGCGGGCCGGGTCGGGTGACGGAGCGCCCGAGGCGAGGCGCTCCAGCAGCCGCAGCCAGACGGTCTGTTCCAGGTCGGCCGGGTCCGTGCCGGCCGCCGGCGCCTCGGCCGTCACCTCGGCGCGCACCAGCGGGTGCAGGGCCGTCAGCACCACGACGGTGGACGTGGTGGGAGAGGCCGGAGCGCGGGGAGCGGCGCTCGGCACGCGGCCGGCGGCCGGCACGCGGCCGGCGGGGGTCGTTGCACGGTCGACGGGGATCACGCCCACTCAACGCGTCCCGCACGCGGGCGGTTGCCGTACGCGGGAAGTGCCACCCGACCGGGGCACGACGGGCCCGGCGCTGACGCGGACCGGCCCTGCCCCGGTGGCTGGACGGGGCCGTCAGGCGCGGCGCGCGTCGGCCGCCGCGAGCAGCGCGGTGTCGGCGTTGTCGGAGAAGACGCCGTCGATGCCCGTGGCGAAGTACGCACGGAAGGCGCCGAAGGCGTCCCCGTACGCGTTGGGGTCGGTGCCCCGGCGGAACTCGGCGGGCAGGAAGGTGTTCTCGTTGCGCATCGTGTACGGGTGGAGGAGCAGCCCCTGCGCGTGCGCGTCCCGGACCAGGGTGGTCGGGGCGGCGAGGCGGCCGGCGGAGTCCCTCGGGATCACCAGGTCGAGGGTGGGGCCGATGCCCTGGGCGAAGGAGGCGATCCACTTCAGGCCGGCCGGGGTGACGAGGTCGGCGACGGTGCGCGGGTCGCCCGCCGCGGTGAAGTCCCAGGGGCGCGAGGACGCGCCGGCGAGCAGCACGATCCGCGGGGTGGAGACCAGCCCGGAGAGCCGCCGCACGGAGTCGGGCTCGAAGGACTGGAGGATGAGGGCGGCGTCGGCGCGGTCGCGTCCGTAGCGCCGGAGCAGCTTGGCGAGCGGCTCCTCCAGGGCGAGGCCGAGCCCCCGGAAGTACGAGGGGTGCTTGGTCTCGGTGTAGAGCCAGACCGGCTTGCCGCGCTTGCGGCCCTCGGCGTCGGCCCAGCGCAGGACCTCCTCGAAGGTGGGGATCTCCCAGCGGCCGTCGTAGAGGGTGTTCTTCTGGCGGTTGCCGGGGATGCGCTCGACGGCCCGCAGGGTCTTCAGTTCGGCGAGGGTGAAGTCCTCGGTGAACCAGCCGGTGAGCGGCACCCCGTCGACCGTCTTGGTGGTCTTGCGGCCGGCGAACTCGGGGTGGGAGGCGACGTCGGTGGTGCCGGTGATGTCGTTCTCGTGGCGGCAGACGAGGTGGCCGTCCTTGGTCGGGACGAGGTCCTGCTCGACGATGTCCGCGCCGAGGTCCAGGGCGAGCTGGTAGGAGCCGAGGGTGTGCTCGGGGCGGTACCCGCTGGCTCCGCGGTGGCCGACGACGGTGGGGACGGGCAGGTCGCGCAGGCGACGCCCGGCGCCGCTCCCCTTGGCTTCGCGGCTGTCGTGGCCCCGGTCGTCGGCCGCGGCGGTGCCGGCGGCCGAGAGGCCGAGAGTGGTCGTTCCGAGCACCGCGGCTCCGAGCAGGGCCCGGCGGCCGGGGCTCTTGCGCGTACGCTCTGTCATGGACGCTCCTCGCGTGTGATGTTCGGCGACGACACCGGCTTCGGCGCGGCCCCGAGCGTAGGCAGGGGGGCCGTACTCCGGGGGTCGGGCGGGCCAACACACCGCTAACACAAGTCAACACTGCGTATCCGTCGTGTGAACCCGATGTGCGGTCGGCGGGTTGCCGCGAGTATCGTCCTCACCTGCACAGACCATCGCGTCACCGCCCCGGCCGGCCCGGCCACGACACCGGAGGAACCGTTGTCCCGACTCACGGTCATCAAGGCAGTGCTCGGCCCGATCCTGCGCCTGATGTTCCGCCCTCAGATCGAGGGCGCCGAGAACATCCCCGGGGACGGTCCGGTGATCCTCGCGGGCAACCACCTCACCTTCATCGACTCGCTGATCATGCCGATCTGCTGCGACCGGCCGGTGTACTACATCGGCAAGGACGAGTACGTCACCGGCAAGGGCATCAAGGGCCGCATGATGGCCTGGTTCTTCACCGGCAGCGGCATGATCCCGGTGGACCGCGACGGCGGCCGGGGCGGGGTCGCCGCACTCATGACGGGCCGCAGGGTGCTGGACGAGGGCGGCGCCTTCGCCATCTACCCGGAGGGCACCCGCTCCCCCGACGGCCGGCTCTACCGGGGTCGTACGGGTATCGCCCGCCTCACCCTGATGACGGGCGCGCCGGTGGTCCCGTTCGCGATGATCGGCACCGACAAGCTCCAGCCGGGCGGCGCCGGGATTCCCCGTCCGGGCAAGGTCACGGTGCGCTTCGGCGAGCCGATGGAATTCTCCCGGTACGAGGGCATGGACCGCGACCGCTATGTGCTGCGCGCGGTGACGGACTCGGTGATGTCCGAGGTCATGCGTCTCTCCGGCCAGGAGTACGTGGACATGTACGCGACGAAGGCCAAGGCCGCCTGAAGCGTGTTGCGGAAGTAGCGCCGTCCGCCCGGAGGGCGGGCGGGACTTTCGACACACGGCCTACAGGACCCGCCGGA